>DGRT01000061.1 GCA_002391105.1 Lachnospiraceae bacterium UBA4381
AGATGAATATGATACACCAGAGGATAAAGAATATGGCTACATCAACATCACCAAGACTATCTCAGGTCCTGTAACAGATGAAGATCGTGATGGACTTACATTTACATTAACTAAGACAACTGCAACAGGTACTGAGACTATAGGAACATATAGACTTGGTGATAAAGAAGTATTTGCAGTTGATGATTCTGGAGTATATTCACTTAAGGAACCAATTCAGGTTGATGTAACAAAAGAAAAAGAGTATTACACAGTAACAGAAACACTTACAACTCAGACTGGTCAGACATGTACTGTAACAAGTGTCATAAATGGTGGCGAAACAGTAAGTGGAAACGAGTCAGGAAATATAACAGTTGCTAAAGAAGAGACTTCAACAGTAGCATTCAATAATGAGTATTCGGAGATACCAGTAGTTGAGAAGAAGGCGACAATCAATATTACTAAGACTATTGAAGGTCCTGTAACTGATGAAGATAGAGATGGACTTATATTTACAGTAAAGGATTCTGAAGGTAAAGTTGTTGGTTCTTACAAGCTTGGAGAAGACTTTGATCTGGTTGATGGAATTTATCAGCTAAGAACTCCACTTGAGGTTGATGCTTCTGATGAAGGAACAACTTATACGGTTGAGGAGACTCTTACAACTGCAAATGGTCTTACAGTATCAGTTAGCTATTCAGTAAATGGTAGTGAGTCAACTGAAGGAAAGAGCACAGATGTAAGTGTTGTAACAGATGATGAGGTAGTTGTAGCATTTGCAAATGTTTACACAAGAGATACAGGTTCTATAAAGATTACTAAGACTATAGAGGGACCTGTAACGGAGCATGATCTTGAAAATCTTACATTTACAGTAACTGACAAGGATGGTAATTCAATCGGTGAGTACAAGCTTGGTGATTTTACTAAGGTTTCAGAAGGCGTGTATGAGAAGATTATCACTGATGTACCTACTGGTGGAGTAAAGGTTACAGAAACACTTTATGATGTTGATGGAACTACATGTACAGTAAGTTACAGTGTGGATGGTGGAGATGAAAAGACTGGTTCAACAGCTAGTACTACAGTTACTAAAGATACAGAAACAGTAGTATCATTTAGAGATAAGTACGAAGAAATCAAGAAAGACGAACCAAAAGATACAACAAAGACAGTTAAGATCAGCAAGGTTGATGCAACCAACTCTAAGGAGATTGCTGGTGCTGAGATGGAACTTTACAAGGTTGCTGATGACGGAACACTTACATTAGTTAAGAAGTGGACATCTACAACAGAGGTTCTTACATTTACAGTAGAGCCTGGCACATACAAGATCAAGGAAGTAGTTGCACCAGAAGGATATCAGTTGGTTGAAACAATGATTACATTCAGTCTTGATAAGGATGGAAATGTAAAGCTTGTTGAAGGTCCTGGTACAGTTGCTGAGGATGGAACTATTCAGTTTGAGAATGATCCTATCAAGGTAACTGGTAAGCTTTCAGTTCACGTAGTTGAGGAGAAGACAGGACGTGACGTACCGGGAGCTAAGGTTGAGGTTGAGTATCCAGACGGAACAAAGAAGACTTATACAACAAATGACAAGGGCGAAATCGTAGATGAGAATGGAAATACTCCTATCGATGTTCCAGCCGGTGATTATAAGGTTACAGTTATCGAAGTTCCAGAAGGATATGAAGTAACAACTGGAGAAACTGGTACAGTAACAGTTCCGGAGAATAAGGAAGGCCGTCATGAGGCTAAGATTATTCCTAAGACTGGTGGACTTAAGGTACAGGTTCTCGAAGAAGGATCTAACCGTGAGGTTCCAAATGCAACTGTTGAGATTGAAGCACCTGAAGGAGTTACATTCCCGGATGGTTCTACAAAGATTACAGCAGTTACAGATGAGCATGGTTGGGTAACATCTTATAAGGACAAGAATGGTAATACTATTGATATCACATCAGGTCTTATTCCTGGAGATTATAAGGTAACAGTAGTTAAGGTTCCGGAGGGATACAAGGTAACAACAGGTGAGACAAAGACTGTTACAGTTAAGAAGGGTGAAGTTGCTGAGCATAAAGCACTTATCGCTACAGCAGCTACTAAGGAAGTAGAAGAGCAGAAGACTGTTACAACACCTTCTACACCTTCAACACCTTCAACTACAACACCTGCAGCACCTTCTACACCTCAGAAGACAACATCGGTTGTTAATACAAGCGATACTATGAATATGGTACCTGTCATTGTAATAATGATCATATCACTCATAGCAGTAGCATTTATTATCATCCGTAAGAGACGTCTTAATAAAGAGAAATAATCTTTATAGATTATGAGTAAACAAATTTCAGGGCTTGGTTTATACCAGGCCCTGTTTTTGTCACCTTAATCTTGATCAGGAAAACGTGGATAATGAACTTTTGCAGAAATGTGGAACCCTGAGGGACTATGCGATTTTTAATCAGATTTATCAGAATAACTTGCAAAACAACATAGACGGACCTGCGAGGGAAGCGAAATACTACCGTATAGAAAAAGATAATCTGAGGGAATATTTGTTAAAGGCAGGTGAAGATGTTATGAGTTTCCTAACAGCAGAATATGATTGGAAAGAGGATATAAGGGTTAACCGAAAAGAGGCTTATGCTGAAGGCGAAGACCTAATTAATTAATGGCATTTTCCAGTCTCTTAACTGCTTCCTGAATATTACTGATTGGTATGGAAGAGTAGTTGATCATGCAGGTAAGTTCATTTTCTGTTTCATCTGATAAAGAGCGTGCTGATATAACAGAAATGTTAATTCCTTCTGCATGACATGCTTTTATAAAACTGTTTTCATCTATACTGGTATGTACCTTAAGCAGAAAATGAAGTCCGGATTGTTCTTCGCTGATTTCTGAAATGTCAGCGAGTGATCCGGATTTTACTAAATTAAGTAATAAGTCTCTTTTTCTACGGGAAGTATTTCGCATTCTGTTTATATGCTTTTCAAAGTATCCCTGGGATATAAAGTTCGCCAGTGTGAGCTGTTCAAAGGTTGAAACCGGACACGAATAGAATGACAGTTTCTCGTGGTAAAGCTTCATCAGATGATCTGGAAGTATCATGTAGCTTATTCGGATAGTTGATGCCAGACTCTTGGTAAATGTGTTCATGTATATAACGGACTGATTGTTATCGATACTCATGAGTGAGGGGATAGGAAGACCGCTGAGACGAAACTCACTGTCGTAGTCATCCTCGATTATATAACGTCCGGTATCATTTGCCCAGTTTAGAAGCTCATACCTCCTTTTGATTGGCATAGTAATGCCTGTGGGAAAATGATGTGATGGGGTAGTATGAACTACATCTACATGTTCCTTTTCAAGATAGATTGGATTAATACCGGATTCATCAAGTGGAATTCGGACAGTTCTGACATTGTTAGCAGCCAGTGTCAGGGCAATTTTTTTATAACCTGGATCCTCAGTGGCATATATCTTATCATAGCCGAGAAGTTGAACCAGAATGTTGTAAATGGTTTCGGTTCCGGCACCTACAATTATATTATTTGGGTTTACATAAAGTCCTCTAAATCCTTTTAGAAAGTCCGAGATTGCCTGCCGGAGTTCTTGGAGTCCGTTGGAAGGAGAGTTTGTCATAAGTATTTCCTGTTTTTCGGACAGTATTTTTCTGTTGAGCTTTGCCCAGGTTGCAAAAGGAAATGATGAAGGTTCGTTTGCATTTGAACTGAAGTCAGCAAAATAATCCGGCGTGTTATGGACATATTCAGATGAGTGATGTGATGAATATGCCACTAAATCACGTGAGTCTGATGATGCATGATGGGGATAAGCTTCTGATTCATATGTGGGAACATTAGTAGTATAGTCAGTGGCATATCCGCTTGGAATGATATCGCTTACGAAGAAGCCTCTTTTGGGCTCTGAATAGATATACCCCTCTGAAACGAGTTGGCTATAAGCATTCTCGACAGTGATGACGCTGATGGAAAGCTGCCTTGCCAGACTTCTTTTAGAAGGAAGGCGTGATTCGCTTTCGAGATTTCCGGCTAATATATCATCTCGAATCTTCTGATAAAGCTGCTCATAGAGAGGAACATTTTTATTATCTGAGAAAGAATAAGAGATCATTCAGGCGCTCCTTGGAAAACAAGATAAAGTATATTTAAATATTATTACAAGCTGCTGTCACGTGTCAACAATAATCTGACCTTATCAAAATAATCAAAACTGGGTATTTTCAAAATGTCAGATGCGAGTATAATCAGCTATTATTAAAGCCTAGCAATATCTGTAATAGAACAGGTTGTGGGCGGATAATTCATATGATGATTACCACAGGTTTCCAGTCTGTGGCAGGTGCAGGTTTCAAGGAGGTTTATAATGAAACGAATACTTACTATCCAGGATATATCATGTCTTGGAAAATGCTCCATTACTGTAGCGTTACCGATAATATCAGCTATGGGAGTTGAGACAACTATACTTCCAACGGCAGTTCTGTCAACACATACCATGTTCCCGGACTTTACTGTTAAGGATCTTACAGATCAGCTAATTCCTATTACTAATCATTGGAAGAGTCAGAATGTAAAGTTTGATGCTATCTACACCGGTTATCTTGGTTCTGCTGAAGAGATTGAGATAGCAGAGAAGATATTTGATGAGTTCGGTGGGGATGATACACTTATCTTTATCGATCCTGTTATGGCAGATAATGGGAAGCTTTATCCTGCATTTGATATGGACTATGCAAAAAGAAATGCAGCTCTTTCAGGCAAGGCAGATATTATAGTTCCAAATATTACAGAGGCCTGCTTTATGACAGACACTGAATATAAAGAGACTTACGATGAGGCTTATGTACTTGAGCTTCTTGACAAATTATCAAAGCTTGGAGCTAAGAAGGTGGTTCTTACAGGTGTGTCACTTTCAGAAGGTAAGACTGGTGTGTATGGCCTGGATACAGAGACGGGAGAGAAGATTATCTACCAGAATGACAAGGTGGATGCTGCATATCATGGCACGGGAGATATATTTGCCAGTGTATCTGTCGGAGCTGTTACGAGAGGACTCAGTCTTAAGGATGCATTTAAGATAGCGGCCGATTATACGGCTGATACCATAAGGGTTACTCTTGATAATCCTGAGAAGCCCTGGTATGGAGTTGATTTTGAAGCTACTATACCTGAACTTGTCGATACACTCAGAGAGTATCTCAAGTAGTAGATAAATGTTTATATATTTAAAAGTGTTGTAATCATCCATAATTCAGGTAGAAATATATAATATCGTGAAGATATATAAGTCAGGTAGAAATATATAATAAACTTATGTAAGAGTGGTAATGATAAATAAGAACAGCAAAGATTTATAAGAACAGTAAAGATAATAGTGAGGGTTTATAAATGAGCCGTGTTTCAGCCGCTAAATAATCTGGTTGAAACATGGCTTTATTTGTGTGATAATCTGATTACGTGACTGTAATTCCGGCGCACTTTCCGACTTCAAGAACCGCAGATACGTATGACATATGGTGTCTCAGGGGTATTCTTGACACCCGCATCATTTTGTTAATAATTATTAAAGAGGTGTTTGATCATGAGCAATCTTATATGTGACAATATAGCAGAAATAATAACAGATATTACTTCAGACTATGAGAAGGGGCGTCCTATCGATAAGCAGGATATATTTGGCAGACCTGACAGGAACTCTGTAACAGAGATAATCAGTAAGCTTAACAAGATCGTTTTTGCAGGATATTTTATGGACAGAACCTATAAGATATATAACCTGAATACAACTATTGCTGCATTAATAGAGGATGTATCCTATAATCTTAACAGACAGATAGCTCTGGCGCTGCATTTTGATTCGAACTTGAAGGATAAGTCTGAGGAGGAGATAAGGTATGTGGCAGAGGATTATACTGTCAAATTTATGAAGAAGATTCCTGAGATACGTGAATATCTTGATACAGATATTGAGGCTTTGTATGTAGGTGATCCTGCTGCGGAATCCAAGGATGCTATCATCATATGTTATCCCGGACTTTTTGCGATATCTGTTCAGAGGTATGCACATGTTCTGTATCAGCTTGGAGTTCCGATACTGCCCAGAATAATGACTGAGCATGCTCACAGTAAAACGGGTATAGATATCAACCCCGGTGCGACTATAGGAAAATACTTCTTTATCGATCATGGTACAGGTGTTGTTATTGGTGAAACTACGATAATAGGAGAAAATGTAAAGATATACCAGGGTGTTACACTTGGAGCGCTTTCAACGAGAGGCGGACGTGGACTGATAGATAAGAAGAGACATCCGACTATTGAGGATAATGTTACGGTTTATTCAGGAGCCTCAATACTTGGTGGAGATACTGTAATAGGTAAGGGCTCTGTCATAGGCGGTAATGTATTCCTGACAAAGTCTGTTGCTCCCGGTACAAGAGTTTATGTGGCAAATCAGGAGCTTAAGTTTGATGGTGATGAGAAGTTCTGGGTTTATGAGATATAATTGTCGTTGAATTAAAAAGATGCTTTTGAAGGTAATATACAAATCCGGAATGATTTAATTGAGGAGGGGACAACCCCTCCTTTTAGTTATCAAATAAATAACTAATTTATCTGAAAACGGATAATTATGGTTGCAAAACGGGTATAAATGGTGTATTATATATTTGTAAAGATTAATCACAGATGATGGTGGGATAACAATGTAAGGAGGAGATTCGTATGAATATACAGAAAATGATTGAGATAAAGAAAGAATATGGTATCTCTAATAATATGATAGCTCAGATGTCCGGAGTTCCGATGGGTACTGTTCAGAAGATTTTCAGTGGTGAAACCATATCACCTAGATATGATACACTAATGGCTTTATCAGAAATGTTTGAGAAAATTATGGCAGGTGAGGTTCAGGAACCTGTAGCAGCTTATAAAGTCACTTCGAGTGGGAGTGATTCGATTTCTAAAAAGGATTATGAGAACAAAACAATTGAGGATTATATTGCGCTTCCGGAGGGGACTCGTATAGAATTAATAGATGGAAGATTCTACGATATGGCTGCGCCAACAACGATTCATCAAAAGATTGGATTTGAGTTATGTCACTTATTTGAAGGATACATAGAGGCAAATGGTGGGCAGTGCGTTCCTTTTGTTGCACCAACAGATGTTCAACTGGACTGCGATAATAAAACTATGATTCAACCGGACGTTTTGGTTGTGTGCGATAGAAGTAAAATAACCAGAGCGAGGATAGTAGGTGCACCGGATTTGATAGTTGAAGTTGTTTCTCCAAGCAATGCTATGGTTGATCTGATAATAAAGCTTGAAAAGTATAAAAAGGCAGGGGTAAAGGAGTACTGGGTGGTTTTTCCTGATGATAAGACAATATTTGTATATGATTTTACAAAAAAAGATGAACCTGTTCGTTATTCATTTGAGGATACTATTCCGGTTGGAATATGGGATGGTAAATGTGAGATAGATTTAAAAAAGCTATATAAAAAGATTGAGTTTATGTATCAGTAATTACTTTTAGATACTTTTCTGTAGAGTATTACAAATAAGATAGGAAAAGGCATACCATAGTTTGGTAGCTTTGGTATGCCTTATTATTTATCTGAGATCTACATAGTCCCACATGAAATTATAACCGGTGAGTGTGGCGGGGTCTATGGTCAGCCAGTCGTTGGTTACCATGTGTACGCCCGTGTCATCTACTATTTCATCATAGCAATGTATATACAGCTCACCGCTTTGCTCTATCTCGATTACATCTGCATATTGCGATCTGGTGAACTGTGCGCATCTTTCCAGTATTATTCCGATATCATAAGGCTCCTGCGGTGGAGGTGGCGGGGTAGGATCCAGAATAACAGCTTCCGTAGTAGCCTGAGTGGTAGCCTGTGTTGTGATCTGTGTTGTGGCTTCAGTAATAGACTGATCGTAAGCATAGAAGTTAATACGATTTTCAGATATTTCATATTCAATCTTCCTGCCTGGTCGTACCATAGCTACATAAGCTGAGGTTCCATCAATCCAGTCAAAGGTTCCGAGTATAAACTGATTTATGCCCTTGCTGTAGAAATCAGTAAGGGTAAGTGTACCCCAGGCTGCGTCTTTAACAACCAGATTCTTGTTTTCCCAGGAACCATAGAATTCGGTTACCTCGCCTGACTGATCAACAGATTCTCCGCTTCCGTCAAAGAGATTTCCCCATTTGATAGTTACACATGCATTAATGTCGTCATCCTCAGTTTCTATATCTGCATTCATCCACATCTCGCTATGGTTATTTGCCTTATAATAAGGATCATTTAACATATACATCTTCCATCCGCCATTAGCAAGAGGATGCTTGGAGAAGTAGATTGCATCTGAAGGAATGCCGTCATGGATAACGCATTCGGTGTACCAGAAGAAGTCGGCTATATTTGGCTGGTCATCGGTTGACATACTTGCTATAAATTCAGCAAGAACAATCTCAGGATCTTCGGTGGTTACTTCTTCGGTACTTGCTTTCTCTGATTTGTCGGTGTTATTAGAACTGTCGCTGCTATCGGATGCAGCTTTATCCGTAGTGGCTGATGCATCTGCTTCGGAGCCGTTTGAACTATCCTTAGATGCTTCGTCCTGCTCTGCCGGTGAATCAGAAGAATTATCTGCAGTTATGAGTGAACTGCTGTCCGGTTCGGAACTGCCCTCTGCCAGACTTGGGTTTTCTTTGTCCTTTCTATAATCTGCTCTGAGATATCCAGGCATAACAAACAGCAGTATCATCGCTATAATGGTTACAACTATTATAACGGATGAGATTATAATAGCGGGTAGAGCGCTGTTCGACTGCTTTGCACTTCCGGGTGGAGTGGGCTGCAGGTTGTAGTGAGGATATACCGGCTGTGCCATATTATATCCGCATTTGTTGCAGAACTTTGCGCCGTCACGCAGCTTGGTACCACAATTTTCACAGAACATATTATTCCCCCTTCCTGTTGTGAATTGTTATATCTTGTTTTGTTGCTTTCTTTTTAAGACTTTATGTCATAAATACATTTTATATGGTGTTGTCGTGTATGAAAAGGATATAGGAAGGTTTGACACAACTGTCAAAATTTACGGCGTGATGACTGTATATGTCGTGAGCTGCTTGTAAATATCCGGCTGGCGGGATCAGGATATGTCATATCTGTATGAGGTGTAGCCTGCGTCTCGCTGAACAAGATTTTTTCAAAAAATGAGTTAAGCGATTGTATGACTTGAATATTAACTATATTTTTTGTTTTATGAATCAATATATTATGCTATACTAAAGATGTGTTATGATTAAGGAAGGAATAATTGATGGGGGATCATAAATATAAAAAACTTCATTATATTATTGAGGTTGGTATAGTTACAATAGCGGCTATACTTCAGGTTATTGCGGTTTATTTTGTAATATCAGGACAGATGACCAGAAGTGTGGCGCTTTTTATAATGTCATATGTACTTATGCTTGTTCTGGCGATTCAATCTAATGTCATAAGATGTTATATTGGCAGAAAATATGAAGAAAGTGCCAAGGTTAATATAACTTTTTCCAGAATAGCCAATTCTCTCGCTTCTGATTATGACAGCGTATATTATCTTGATATGGATGACCATAGCTATGTTGAATATGCCATGAAAGATGCTGGTGCAGATAGCCTCGCGGTTTTGTCATCCGGTGATGATTTTTTTGCGGATACTCGTAAGAATACAGAGCTTCTGGTATTTGAAAATGATAGAAAGAAGTTTACTGATGTCATTAATGAGGAACGTCTGTCAAAGGCATTTAGGAATGGAGAGATCATACATCTTGATTACAGACTTGTGCTGAATGATGAAGTTGTTTATTATAATCTGAAGGTTACACAGGGAGTAGGAGATGATGACAGATATATAATCATAGGTGTTAAGAATGTAGATGCAGAGACCAGAGCAAGGCTTAGCGATAAGGATAAGATAAGCAGGGGTATAGTATTTAACAAGGTTGCTGATGCACTGGCTACTAACTATGAGGTGCTTTACTATATAGACCTGACTACAGATGAGTATGAGGAGTACAGCTCCAGCAAGGAATATGCCCAGCTTGATTTAGGTCAGCATGGAATGGATTTCTTTCAGGATACAAAGCTCAATATGGCTCGTGATATATATTCTGAGGACTATCCTATGATGGCACAACTGATGGACAAGAACAACTTTATCAATGTTCTTAATACATCTAAGAGAGTGACTGCAACATATCGACTTGTAATTAATGGAAATCCTGAATATATGGAGCTTAGGGCTATCAGGGTTAAGAACGATGAGAATCATGTGGTTCTTGGTGTCGTAAATATAGATGAAAGTGTGAAGCGTGAAGCGGAACTGAAGTACAAACTCGATAATGTAATGAATATGGCAAACCGTGATGCTCTTACGGGAGTTAAGAATAAGAATGCCTATACTATTACGGAAAATGAACTGAATCAGAAGATCAGCCAGAAAGAAGAGCTTGCCTTTGCGGTTGTTGTCTGTGATGTAAATAATCTGAAGAGAGTAAATGATACGATGGGGCATAAGGTAGGCGATGAGTATATCCGTAGCGCCTGCATGATGGTCTGTAAGGTATTTAAACATAGTCCGGTTTACCGTGTTGGTGGTGATGAGTTTGTTGCAATAATGCGCGGTGATGATTATGAGAACAGGAATGCGCTCCTTCAGGAGCTGAGGACACAGGTAGAGATAAATAAAGAAGAAGGTATGGTGGTACTCGCCAGTGGTATGGCTGAGTATGTGGCGGGAGTCAGCATTTCCCTTGCTGATGTTTTTGAAAAAGCGGATAAAGAGATGTATATAAACAAGAAGCAGTTAAAGCAGATGCTGTAACAATACTGTTTTGGCGCATTAATTGGTGTTTATTATTATTTGTAACTTTACTGACAACTATGCAGACTGCTGGATCATAAGCTTCATGCATAAGAGATTAAGAAAGAATAGAGAGTAGACAAAATGAGTGATTATATTTTGAGTTGTTCGGCTTCCTGTGATTTAAGTCCGGAGTGGACAAAGAAAAGGGATTTGCATTATGTAAACTTCAATATCACAGTCGATGGTAAAAGCATGAAGGATGACATGGGGATAAGTTTATCCCCCAGAGAACTTGTAAAGATGATGCAGGCTGGTGCAGAGTGTAAGACCTCAATGGTAAGCATTGGTGAATATGTAGATTACTTCAGACCGTTTCTTGATGCAGGAAAGGATCTGATCCATGTATCGCTTTCCTCAGGAATATCAGGAACATTTAATAGTGCCCGTCAGGCTGGGGAAATGCTTAGAGAAGAGTATCCGGACAGAAAGATATATATATTTGATTCCCTTGCTGCTTCTTCCGGATATGGTCTTTTGATGGAGCTTGCGGCAGATAAAAGAGACGAGGGTCTGTCAGTTGATGAGCTTGCTGAGTGGATAGAGTCTAACAGACTTAATATACGTCACTGGTTTTTCTCCACAGATCTTTCATTTTATATCAAGGGTGGACGTATATCCAAGACAGCAGGTACAGTAGGACAGGTGCTGAATATTTGTCCGCTTCTGGATGTGGATCTGGAAGGACGTTTGATTCCAAGAGAAAAGATCAGAACCAAGAAAAAGGTTGTAAAGCGTATCGTCGAGAAAATGATCGAGGATGCTGATGGCGGATTAAACTATAATGGTAAAGTATTTATTTCGGATTCAGATATCGAGCTTGGCAATCAGGTTCAAAGCCTGATAGAGGAGATATTCCCGCAGTTAAAGGGCAAAATAGTGAGATTTGATATAGGCTGTACTATAGCAAGTCATACCGGTCCCGGAACTGTAGCCCTGTTCTTCTATGGTAAGAAGAGAGTAAATTAGGAGGAAGCCGAATGATATATACTGAGCTAACCTGCCGTGCTATGAAGGTGGCGTATGATGCTCATCATGGAGCGGTAGATAAGTCAGGGGTTCCATATATATTTCATCCTATCCATCTGGCTGAGCAGATGAAGGATGAAGATACCTGTGTTGTTGCGCTTCTCCACGATGTGGTAGAGGATACGGATGTTACGTTGGAGAATCTTAGGGAGTATGGTTTTACGGAGAAGCAGCTCGAGGCTATAAGTCTTTTGACGCATGTTGGACTACCGCACGGGGCAACGGAAGAGGAAAAGGATGAAGACTATTATGCTTATGTCAGTAAGATAAAGGATAATCCTATAGCCCGTGCCGTGAAGCTGGCGGATCTTGCTCATAATTCAGACAGAACGCGTATTATGGATAAAAGAAATAGCAAAAAGAATGAGCATAGATACGAAAAATATAAAAATGCCATGAATATACTAGCCTGAAATAAACCTCTTTACTGTAAAAGGTAGAGAGGTTTTAGTATTTTTAATCAGATAGAACACTGCGCTTGCAACTTGGATAGAGCAGTGCGCGTACAACCTAGATAGAATACTGTATGTACAACCTAGATAGAATACTGCA
>DGRT01000138.1 GCA_002391105.1 Lachnospiraceae bacterium UBA4381
TAAAGATGCAAAAAAAGAAAGCCATAAATCAAGTAGATTCAAGGCTTTCTCTTAAAAAATCACTTTGTGCGGGAGATGGGACTTGAACCCACACGGCGTTGCCACCACTAGATCCTTAGTCTAGCCTGTCTGCCAATTCCAGCACTCCCGCTTATATGAGTCGCGCCTCATCGACACGACTTGCATATAATATCATTTTGACATTTATTTGTCAATGAAAATTTTCTAAAATTTATAATACTTAACAATCTTAAGCAAGTGCAGCTTTTGCTACCTCTACAAGCTTTGTGAAACCTTCTGGATCACTGATAGCGATTTCAGAAAGGACCTTACGGTTCATATCAACACCAGCAGTCTTAAGACCATGCATAAGCTGGCTGTATGAGATGTCATTTAATCTTGCAGCAGCATTGATACGAGCGATCCAGAGCTTACGGAAGTCTCTCTTTCTCTCTCTACGTCCGGCAAAAGCACTTGCCTCTGCTCTCATTACGGACTGCTTAGCTACTCTATACTGCTTACTTCTGGCTCCACGGTATCCCTTAGCAGCCTTAAGTGTTCTATTATGCTTCTTCTTGGCATTAGCGCCACCTTTAATTCTTGCCATTTCATTATCCTCCTAATCAAACTTCCTTCGAATATTGTTAATCTTAGAGATATGGAAGAATCTTCTTCATATTCTTCTCATTTGTCTTATCTGTCATAGTAGATTTTCTAAGATTTCTCTTTCTCTTAGTAGTCTTCTTTGTCAGGATATGACTCTTATAAGCCTTATTTCTCTTAAGCTTTCCTGTACCTGTAACCTTGAAACGCTTAGCAGCTGCCCTCTTTGTCTTTAACTTTGGCATAACTTTATCCTCCTTAATATAGTTATTACTTGCTTGATTTAGCAGCCAGGAACATAGTCATGCTCCGGCCTTCAAACTTAGCTGGTTTCTCAACAACTGAAACTTCAGCAAGCTTCTCTGCAAATCCATCAAGAATAGGCTTTGACTGATTTACATAGGCAAGCTCTCTTCCTCTGAAACGCAGAGTAACCTTAACTCTGTTACCCTTTTCAAGAAACTTTCTTGCCTGATTTATCTTAGTGTTCAGATCATTGTCATCAATGTTAGGGGAAAGTCTAACCTCTTTGATTTCAACAATCTTCTGCCTCTTCTTGGCTTCTTTCTCTTTACGGGAAATCTCATAACGGAACTTGCCATAATCTATAATCTTACATACAGGCGGCTTGGCATTTGGTGAAACACAAACCAGATCCATTCCAGCCTGATCAGCAAGTTCAAGTGCCTGCTTAATATCAATCACGCCAATCTGATTACCCTCAACTCCGATTACTCTGACTTCTTTTTCCCGAATCTGTTCATTAATTACGTAGTCTATTGCTTTACCCTCCATAAAAAACAACAAAAATGGATACTACAGAAGCAGTATCCACAAATTTACACATTAAAAGATAAGCTATCACGGACACACTAACATTGCAGCATGTAATCCTGAAATAAATCGCTCATCTATATAATATTTTCAAACCCGTCCGCTGAACTCGCGAAAAGCTAGGTGAGAGTGGATACTCTACTTCATATAAAACTATAGAAATATATTTCTACAGCACACTTTGAGAATGTTACACCAAAAAGCCCGACATGTCAATAGAATTTTATAATAATCGCTTGACATAGAATTATATAATAATCGCTCCATACAGTTTTATAATGATCAAACCATCTCATACCAGCAGTTTTATATAATTCAAACTATCCAATACCAGCAGCTTTAATACGTTCCCAAAATGATCATTTCATCTGTATTTGCCTTGAGCTGTCTTAAGGCATTTATTACATTTCTATCTGTGAGCTTACCTTCAAATGTTACATAAAACCAGTATTCCCATTTATGTTTAAGTGAAGGACGGGATTCAATACTGGTCATATTAAGTTCATTTCTGTCAATTATTCCCATCACATCATACAGTGCACCTACCTTATGCTGTGTAGTAAAGCATATGCTTACATTTATGGAGTCACTCAAAAATACTTCCTCCCTTGTAAGTATCACAAACTTAGTAGAATTGTCAGCAGAGAAGTTAATATTTTTATCAAGTATTTTAAGCCCGTATATTTCTGCCGCTCTTTCGCTGGATATAGCAGCCTGTGACTTGATACCCTCATCTCTTACTCTCTCAGCCGCTCTGGCAGTATTACTTGCACTCTCAGCCTTGAAGCCATTTTGATCTATATATTCCTTACACTGCATCAATCCCTGAGGATGAGAAAATACCTTTGTAATATCTGATATTTCAGCGTCATTAAGTCCCAGAAGACAGTGATTGATATCAAGAGTTACCTGGGCGATTATCTTAACTCCGCCAGTACGAATTATGTCATAATTTCCGGTCACAAATCCGGCAGAAGAATTTTCTATCGGGATAACTCCATAATCAGCAGTACCATCTGCAACTGCCATAACTACCTGCTCGAACTTTTTTACATTTTTATAAGCTACACTTCCACCAAAGAATCTGATTGCAGCTTCCTCAGCATATGCTCCGGGTACACCGGCATAAACGACAGTTTTGCCTTTAAGAGGTAGCTCCTCTATTTCCTGGTAGTCTTCCGTTTCTATATGCTTTACGCTGCTGTACTGACTATATTTGAGAGCTTCCAGCATTGAAACCGCATTCTGCTTAAGCGCCGGATGATATACATGTGGGGCGATTTCAGCAAGTGGCTTTAATACAAATTCCCTTTTATGCATTTCCGGATGAGGTATGGTAAGATCTCTGGTATTGATTATAGCATCGTCAAATAACAGTATATCTATATCCAGTGTTCTTGGTCCCCAATGAATAAGTCTCTCCCTGCCAGCCTCCTGTTCTATGTCATGAATGATTTCCAGCAGTTCATCAGCTTCAAGAGTTGTCGTAGCCTCTATGACCGCATTTAAAAAGTTCGGCTGTTCTACAGGTCCATATGGCTCAGTTTCTATCACAGACGATACTTTGGTCACCTCTATATTGGAATCTCTTCCCAGCTCTTCTATAGCCATTTCCAGATATCTTTCTCTATCTCCCAGATTAGATCCGAGTCCAAGATATACAAGATGTCTGGAACGTGTTATCTCTACATAAACATCCTCAAAATCCGCATCTATAGGTGCATTAGGTTTACTGACCCTTACCGTAACAGTCTGTACTGATTTTTTTTCTGTAAGTATAGCTTCTACTACAGCCTCAGCAGCAGCCTCTATCAGATCATAAGATGATTCGGTAAATGTTTCTTCTACTATCCCGGCTATCTCACCATAATTAATCGTTTTCCCCAGCTTATCTGAAGTCCCTGCTTTCTTCAGGTCCAGTCCCATAGTAACTGAGACATAGAACTCCTGACCATCACGTTTTTCTTTATCATATACGCCATGAAATGCGTATATCTTCATTCTATCCAGCTTAATAACATCCATAACAAATCCTTTATAAAACCAAACCTATAATTACCAGCCAATTTTTTCCGGCTTTCTTTTATTCAACTACTTTACAGTCAAATACTATGAAATCAGCTTTTTTATTGAAGATACTCAAACTTTCTATAATCAGCTTTTTAGACGATATTCAACCTCTCTCTAATCAGCTTCTTTAGACGATATTTAATCTCTCTATAATCAGCTTCTTTAGGCGATATTCAATCTCTCTATAATCAGCTTCTTTATAATCAAGCTCTACGCTCTTCAAAATATCTCATAGCCCAACCGCTTATGGATAGTGTTCCGGCTATAACTACAGGAATCTTCTTCTTTGAAGCAATTTCCATTGCCTTTTTTATCGAAAGACCTAGCCTCTTTTCATTCACTGACTCAATTACAGACTCATCCTCAGACTCACCATCAGACTCATCAGATGGCTTACTCACAGTACCATCCGCCGACTCCTTCTCAGGCTCAATCTCTGACTCACCTTCAAACGCATCCGTTGACTTTCTCTCAGTAACATCCGTGAACTCCGCATCAGACTCATCCTCTGATACATCAATGAATACAGAATCTATACCATTTTCAGTAAGTACCTTAGAAAGCTCCTCTGCCGCGAGAGCTCTCGGACTGTCTGACTGAACCGCAAAAACCATCTCTGCAGTTGGACCAAGTATATCGATCATTTTGTTATACTCTTTATCAGCCAGCACACCAATTATATAAATCACCTTACTATTTGTAAAATATTTATCCAGACTCTTTTTTAAACCAGCCCATGCATCTTCATTATGAGCGCCGTCAACTATTACCAGCGGATCATCATTTACCACCGAAAATCTGCCATCCCATCTTGTAGTCAGCAGACCGCTATATATTTCGTCCCCGCAAACATCTTTAAAATACTTCAAGACCTCTATAGCCGTTATGGCATTATATATCTGATATCGTCCACCTATAGAGATATCGTAATCCTCGCCCTTATAGGTAAATGAACTTCCATAGAAATGTTCCTCATTTATAACCAGTTCATCCGTATCAGCTATTATAAGCTTTACATTATGAAGAGCACAGTAACCTGATATTTCAGCCATAACCTCCGGCGTCTGGGGATATGATACAAGAACTGTCCTGTCCCGTAGTATTCCGAGCTTTTCTCTGGTTATCTCCCTGACAGTTTTTCCAAGAACCTCCATATGATCCATACTGATAGATGCCAGAACACTCAGCTTGTCCTTTTCTATAACATTTGTAGCATCCAGTCTGCCACCCATTCCACATTCTATCAGCATGATGTCACATTTCCATTTCTTAAAAAGGTAAAATGCGACTGCTGTCTCTATCTCAAATGCAGTAGGGCTCGCCATCCCATCAGCAACCATATCTTCTATTTTTTCAGACACAGCAGTTATTGCCTCTGCCACATCCTCTTCACTCGCCCACTCTTTATTTCTGGTCCATCTTTCCCTGTAATCATAGATTGTCGGTGATATATACCTGCCGACTGTCATTCCTGTTCTGACAAAGGTTTCCTCTACATAAGCCATAATACTTCCCTTGCCATTAGTTCCGGCAATATGTATAGCCGGAGCAGCCGTTTCGGGATTGCCCAGTCTCCTCAGCAGTTCCTTAATAGTATCAGTACCAAAACTGCTGCCAAGTTTTTCTTTTTCTTTTATATATGATAAAGCTTCCGGATAATTCATCATCTATCTCCTGTAGTTCAGCGTTTATGTCAGCTCATACAGACACTGTTTTTATATACTGATATTCACATTTTTTCGTTCTTCCGGCCAGTTGCATATATCATATGCCATACAAGAAAAACAGCTTCTGGACCTTTTATCCGCTCTATATATTATACCCTCCAGAGAACCGGGGATATCCGACATAGAACCATGAGCTCTGATAGCATTACAGATAAGAGAGATCTCCTCCTCACTGTAACCCGCCGTCTTCAGAATCGGAGTTGCAATATATATTCCGGATTCCCGATGGTTCATCCCCTGTTCCTTCTCATATTTTGAAAATCTGCC
>DGRT01000079.1:0-34785 GCA_002391105.1 Lachnospiraceae bacterium UBA4381
CACCAAGCCAGTAACCATCTATATACTGATTTGTTACCATATAGCCTGAGCCATCAAAATAATACCAGTAATCATCGATCTTAAGCCAGCAGCTTGATGGCCACCAGCCTGAGATATCCTCTATCCACCAACCGGTAGAATTAGACTTCCACTCAATATAATATGTCTCATCCCATGAGCCATCAGCATTGAACCAATAACCGCCGTAGTATTCATTTGATGCCATGTATCCGTCTGGCTTGAAATAATACCATACTCCGTCTATCTTCTGCCATGTATCTGTAGGATACCATCCAACGCTGTCTTCTATCCACCATCCGGTAGAATTACTTACCCAATGAATCGTACCTTCATAAGTTTGAGATCCGTCTGCGCCATACCATTTACCATCAACCCATTCATTGCTATAGGTAACTGCAGGTGTCTCGATCTTATTATCCTCAATAGGTGCAGGTGGAATTTCAACAATGTCTTTCTTTTCATCAGAATCCTTATTAATATCTACCGAATCATTTTCCTGCTTCTGATCAACAGAATTATTTTCTGCTTTCTGATCAGCTGAATTATTCTGTGGCTTCTCATCAACCGAATTATTCTCGGACTTTCGGTCAGTCGAATCATCTTTATTTTCAGATGCTTTGTTCTCAGGTTTACTATCCTCAGATTTCGCAATTTCCTCATTATCATTTTGATTGGAAATATCATCATTTATATCTTTATTATCACCTGATTCTTTTGTTTCTTCATCCCAAACAGCGATAAACTCCATGTCAGAATTTATAATCATTTGATCACTATATTCCGGCAAGAACATCTCACCCTTATTATCAGTTGTCTTATATATTTTTCCTGATGAATCTCCTTTCAGTCGATATCCTATAACCCGGTTTCCATCTTTATCCTCTGTTGGAAGCGAGTCACTAATATACACCTGCTCTCCCTGCTTCAAAGCAACATAAAACGAGTCACGTTCTTCGCCACAAATATTATACTTTCTTCCATTTCCATTAATAGTAATATAATAAGGTTTTTTATATCTAGCCGTTATAGTTATATCAGAACTTGGAACATATTTCAAAACATCGTCATACTCAAAGAGCCCCTCTTCTCCAGATATTTCAAATCCAGCCAGATACTTCTCTCCCTGTTCCATTGGAATACCTCTAGCATATAGCTCTTTATCATATTCCGGTTTTCCAAAATCAAGTACCGTTTCTCCCTTAGCTATTTTATATGTTACAGTTTGAGTATAAGTCCTTATAATAGTATTCAGCCATCTGTATTTTCCCTCTTCTGTTGTAACCGTTATATTATATGCTTCTTTCCAGACGGCGGTAAACAGCACATCATCATCTGGGATGTATTTTCTAAGCTCGCTATCTGAATATACTTTATTATCATTACTATTCTTCCAGCCTCTCAAAACATATCCATCTTTATCCGGTTCAGGTAAGTTTTTCGGTCCAATAGAACTATCTGTTACAGTTTTTCCTTTAGGTTGCGTCCATGGAGTAACTTGATTGTAAGCATTTACTCCAGTTCCAATTTGACCACCGTTTAAGTCAAAAGAAATTTCATTACCTCTTTCATATACAGCATGAAAAATAGTATCTTTTTGAGGAATATATCTATAAATCGAATTATAATTATACAATTCTTCAGAACCATCAATTTTCCATCCTTTAAATACCCATCCACTCAAAGGTTTCGGATTAGATATCATCTTATTTATTTTACTACCCTTGGTAATTTTTAATGGAGCATAGTTCGTGTCAATAGTTTTTTGATCTACATTTGCATATCCTCCCAAATCAAAAGAAATCACGCATATGTCTTCCCACTGCGCTACGAATGTTGTATTTTGGTTTATTTGATAATTATATATGTTATCTTCACCATCTTGCAATCTATAATACTGATTCTTTGCCACATATAATGTATCGTCCCCTTCTACCTTCCAGCCTTTAAACACTTTATTATCCCTATCAGGACAATTATAACTATAACACTTCCAAAGATAATCCCCTTTAGCTACATTTTCCATATCGTAAATCCGATTTTCTCCTTCTATATTATTCAGAAATGTTACTTCACAAGACTCTTCCCACTCAGCTAAAAAAGTCATGTCTTTATTTATTGTGCAGTTTTCTATCCATTCTTCCCCATCCTCCAAATCTTCTTTTATTAAATTCTCATAATCGGTAAATACAGGCTTTTTTTCTTTATAAAGCATTCCCTCTCCATCTATCTTCCAACCAGCAAATACATAACCTGGTCTGTTATACAAATATATACTATATTCATAATTCCCATTCTGATTTTTTATATGCTTTCCCTTTGGTTGCATGAATATTACTTCTTTATTTTCAGGATATCCAGATATATAGCCTTCATTTGAACGAAATGTTAATTTATATGCTTCAGACCACTGCGCAACAAATGTAACATCGCAATTTATTTTATAATCATCTATAAAACCTTCTCCTTCATAACGTCCAACCCAATTCCCAAAAATATATAGTATTTCACTTTCTTTTCCATCGATCAAAACCCTGTATCCATCAAAATGATATCCTTCCCTATTGTCAGGTTTATACCTATAAATATCAAATGTATCATTATAATCTACAGTTATCTGACTTGTATCTATTCCCCCTTCATTATCACTATAATACCAGTTATATGTTCCCCCATTTCCGATAAATGTAACAGTATATTTGCTTTCTTCAGCTTGGACAGTTTTTCCATCTTTTGAAACTAATACTACTATCAATACTAATAACACAAATAGCATATAGCATATAAACATTATTCTTTTGACACTAAATAACTTTTGAACCGTATTCCACATTTATATCTCCCTTCTTATAACAAAAACACTATAACTTCTACGATTATAACCATGCTTCTATGATTGATCAGCAACCCATCCCACAAGCTACCGATACAGGCTTTTATACCACCCAAATCAAGCAAAACATTTAGACCCTATAGCTTTGCGTCACAAGATTTCCCTTGCTTTGCTAAATATTATTATGTGTATCTACTGCATTTAATTTTAACCTATATCAGGTTACGCAGCAACACCCTAAATCAGATTATGATAAATTGAATCCGGAAGTTGATTTTTTGTATTTGAGATTCAATGAGATAACTATGAAATACACACGCATTAAAGAATTAAGAGAAGATACTGATATGAATCAGACTGAATTTGCCAAGATACTTGGGATGTCACAAACCGGCTACTCCAAATACGAGACCGGAGAAAATGATATACCAACGTCTATTCTCTTTAGGCTTGCAGACTATTATGATACATCGATTGATTATATATTAGGCAGGACTGATAGAAAAAAGCCTTATCCTGCGTCAAAGATAAATATAAACGAATGAAAATACACTAAAAAAATCCTGTAAATGCCATTTACGCAGCATCTACAGGATTTTACACTTTCGTTATATTTCATTTATCTTCAAAAGTCCGGACGGTTAACATGTGCCATAAGATATCGCCTCATATCGTCATCCACAGCATATATATAACAGCTCTTAAGTCCTCTGGTAAGAAGAACCCTGTATTTTTGAAGCATTATACGCAGTTCCCTGTCACATATAGGATAATAATATTTCATCTTTATATAACAGTCATCAAAATTTTCAAAATCTCTTTCAGAATAGTTCTCACACTCGCTTGCAAGTCTATGCACCACATTTGAAAGTTCTGACCATTTCACCCTTGCCCGAATCCTTCCATTATTTGTTAAAAAATTATCTCTAATAGCTACATACCCGTCTCCATATTCATCTACTATTTTTTGAATAACCGATCTGGGAACATAGCCATCCCACGAAATTCTATCATTTCCATCATATATAACAGCACCATTTACTATCTTTATATTGCTATCAATGATCACCAGTATATTATCATATTCTATTCCTTGAACCTTGAAAGATTTACAGATATTCTTTTTCCCTTCCGAATCAAAAGGCTCTACAATTCCATTATTACGAACAATTGTATAGTGACCCTCTCCCAGAACTTCATCCAGTTCATTTTCATCAGCCTCGCTAAGACACACTACATCCGGCTTTGCAACTATATCTTCCAGCTCGTCCTGATTTACTACATGAACATCAAAGTCCAGATCACTCAGATATATCCTGTCTCCTGCAGAACGCTGACCTGCCAGAAAGCTACCTCTTAATCCTTTTTCAAACTGCAGAATCTGATCAACCCATGAGATATATCCCTCCTGAAAATTACATCTAAACTGTGACCAAAGCTGTCTGACTGTAACATTTTCATTATTAAAAATCAGATTATCAGTGCACGCATTTTCATTATCAGAAATCAGCTTGTCAGCACACTCGCTCCCCCTGTCTCCTTTATCAATTTCTTGACGTCCATCGATAAACAAAAGTTTTCCCGTTGCCATATTAGTCAATTTCATTAGATCATCATCCGTTCCCTGGAACCTGTGAAACTCGTCAAATATTATAATGTCATACGGTCTATAACCATCCCCCGCCTCATCCTCTGCACAGACTTCATCATTTTGGATATCTTCATGATTTTGTTTGATAAAATCAGAGTAATGCTCTACTGTACAATACTCTTTCCATTTTTTTATACTTTCAGGTAGTTTATCTTCATAAGAATATATATTGCTCTCCCAGTATTCCAGATCTTCCAGTATTCCCTTTAGGTAATTAATAGGTGGATAATCCGGATCTACTTCATATACCGGTTCATCTCCCTCGTACCCCGTTACTCGAAGTGAATCAATATCATACATAATAAGCGGAACGATTCTTTTAACTTTTTCTATTGTTTTTTTAACGATATCATGCCTTTCGCTTTCAGGACTTTGTCTTACTTCCTCTATCTTCTCTTCAACATATTCCTTGATACTGTTTATATCATCAATTGTAACTATATTTCCCTTCCGCCCAAGCACAAAACTTTCTGCTAATTTATCATGATAGAATAGTTCGGCAACGTCCTCACTATCATCTCTTTCATGGGACCATATAATATCTCTAAGTAAATCCGGTGTGAAAAGAGCATTAACCGGAGCAGTTCCATGATATAAAAAAGCGACACGCTTATTATTCTGAATACAATATCTGATGAGAAATGCAGCAATCAAAGTCTTTCCGCTTCCGGAAGCGCCACTGATAATATCTATGAATCTCTCGCCTCTTTCAATTTTATTCTTTATCTCATCATATGCAACCTTCTGATCCGGTCTTAGAGTAACAATCGATTCATCCCAGCTATTATCATCTATATCAAGCATGATTCTCGCAATATCATCTACGGAAAAAATCTTAGTCTGTTTTTTTAGGTTTCTGATTATATCTAAAGCAGGAGCACCATTTCCATTAATAAGCGAATCATCCGAGAAAATGTCATTTAAAAATGCTGTAATATCTGAATCACGATAAAAGGTTTTTACATCCCACTGAATATCATTTACCTCATATATCTGATGGGTAGCTCTATAATCACCAACATTCGTATCCTGCAATCCATCCAGCGCTCTTTCTTTTAACTCAGATAGCGCATCTGTACGAAGATTATGAATATAAACACAGGGAATAATATCAATTCCAGCCTCTGATGCATTTTTCTGCATTAACGTTGCATAATTAGATACCTGTTTTATTGGACTGATCAGTTTTATACTACCAGTCTCATTGATATATATATCATCCCACTGCTTCAATTCAATAATTACAATCCTGGGATTCCCAAGCCTGTCATATCCGGCAATCATCATATCTGCTCTGGTATTTGATGTATTGCTATCATCCTTATAGCATTCAAGACCTATTATAATATTATCTGCTTCCAGACTTTTAACGACATCGTGCATGTATATTCCCACAGACTGACACCAGGCATGTATCTCGGAAAACGATACTCTGCCTATATTTTTATCAGACAATTTATGCCAGTCAGCAGAACTAATTCCATTTATTAGCCACGCTATCAGTTCTGACATATTAGAACATTCTCTACATGGAGTATAATCGTCACTCTTCTTTTCACGCGGATGTGCTCTGAACGGATAACACTCTCTATAGGTTTCACAGCCTTTGCAACGCGGATTATCCCTCTTGCATCCACGAATTCGATTATAGAAACCGGAATCATTCAAAGTATCAATTTTATATTTATTATCTGTTTTGGTAATCCTGTAACTAATACTCTCTGAATCCTTAAGAAACTCATATTTTGTTCTAAGATATGGAAACATATACGCACCTCACTATTCTCCTACGTGACAAGGGGACAGGCACCTTGTCACTTCTATTATTCATCTCCCCATATTTCAATATACTTATCAAAATACGGAAGATCAATTGTTAAGTACCCTCTTGAGTCAGCATTAACAATATGTTTGTTAATTAGTCTATGTCGATACATAGAATAATTTGAGGCCTTATTCATTAGTGCTTTTATCTTATCAGTTCTTCCATTTTCCGACCTAAATATACACCTTATCATATCTTTCTCGCCCGGAGTTAAAGACTTCCATATCAGCTCATATGAATCTCTAAAGAGTATTCTTTCAAAATCAGGTATTATATCTTCAACAGTTTCTCTATCCTGCTTTCCAAAATAAAGGGATCCTAAAACCTGATACGCATAAGCATATCCTTTAGTCATTTCTTCCAATCTTTTTGCTTCATTCGAGTCTATGCCTAATAATTTTTCATACATATATTTGATATCAAACTTATTTAATGATTTTATTTCCTTTGAATCAGCTCTCTTAAAAAAGGTTAGATTTTTTTCTGATGAAAATTCTTCTATGTTTTCTGCTAGGCCTGTTACTACCAGATATATCTTTAAGCCTTCTAAAATCATTGAACCAATCATAGATAATAATTTGACCATTTCCTTTGTTTTAGAAATATCATCAATACCTACCAAAACTTTATACCCTTTTTTATTCGCTTTAGCTATCATGCCGGACAAAATTGCTTCATTCGAAAAAAAATGTTCATCTTCCTGAAATGCCTGTTTTATATTTATAGCTTCATTACCTTTAGCAAAAAGCACATTACCCTCAACTGTTGTTGTAGATGATATTTCCGTCTTTGAAGCCTTGGAATCAACAAACCTCTCCATGCTAAGTTTGGAAATCAGAGTAGCTACAGCTTCGCCCGATGCAGACAATGTATATACCAACCAATCTTTTCTTTCTTTTAGTGTTCGTATCACTTTACTATATTCTACCGATTTACCTGAACCTCGAAGCCCCGTGATTTTGTAAATGAACTTTGAAGAGTCCTCGTCGCAAAAACTGTTTATTATTTCATCTGCTACACCATTATCTATGTATGCTTTCCCAGCAATTCCAGGAGTTCTTGTAAAAGGGTCAGTTTTTTTATTCATAATAATCTCCATTTATCATTTTTTATTATTGCCATATATTTTTTATTTTTGTTTATCTTTTGTTATTCTTTGTTATGATTATATTTGTTTATTTATCAGAAGTCAATATAGACTCGCGGGAACTGAAGTCAGCATAATTGATTGCTAACTCCCGCATTATAATGTAGAATAAAGAGTATATTCGACATCTGAGAATGAAGAATATGGTGTGGCAATATATGCAGGTAGTTTCATTGCAAGAAGGGAGAAAGTAATATGTTAAGTCCATTAATTATCGTGCTGATAGTGGTGCTCATCCTGGCATTATGCATCCTGGGATGGTTCATCTCCGTATCAAACAGTGTTAATCGTGTAAAGCTTAAAATTGATGAGTCTCTTTCGGGGGTAGAGATCATGCTTCGTCAAAGATATGATGTTCTTATGCAGGGCAAAACCATAGCAGAGCAGTATGCCAGGCATGAACAGAGGGTATTTGAGGGGCTGAGACACCTTACACAGGTTCCGGCAGGTGCAACTGTTAAACAGTTAAATGAAGCTTCAATGGCACAGGAACAGGTGATGAGGGGCTTCTTCGCGCTTGGAGAAGCATATCCTGAGCTTAGGAGCGCAGTTGTATTTAATAACCTGATCAGCCAGCTTTCAGAGCAGTCACAGCAGTATTCGGCATCAAGACGTGCTGTAAATGGCAATATTACAAAGCTGAATAACTTTGTAGTTACATTTCCATCTTCTGTAGTATGCGGAATGAAGGGCATAACCAAGATGGATTATATACATGAGGAGAATCTGAATCAGCTTAAAAATATTGATATGAGAATGAACCTGTAAGAATTGATCTGTAATAATGGTGAATAATATGGAATTAAGTGCATTCAGGAAAAGAATATTAAAGGGTGAGATGCACCTGGCAAACCGCGAGCTTCTGATGAGGGAATATGAATACTTTGCTTCGATTGCGCCGAAATCTTTTATGGACAGGTACAATATAGGTATTGGCAGGCTCAAGAATATGCCGGGCAATCAGGCAACAGTAATAGTAATAGTGATTGCTTTGCTTATACCTCTTTGGATGGCACTGCTTTCACTGGCACTTCCGATTTTTATGGTCTTTTTTGTTGTATCTAAGATAACCAATACTTCAGGCGGAAGCCCGGAATATAAGAATTATGACTACAGAAACAGGATAGTGGCTCCAATGCTGAAGCTTTTTGATGATAGGATGGAGCTGAATTATAGATACGATCCTTATGATCTGGTAGATAATGATAAGAAAATCTATTATGATGACGCTCTGGTCGAGGCACACATGGTAATGCCATTCAAAAAGAGGAGTATATCCCGAACCAGTTCGATGTGTTCCTATGACTGGACGAATGCAGCTAATACAGATTCCTTCGAGTTCATCGGTCATAAGATATATTATGAATGGGAGGATGAAGATCATGATAGACATGAGGAGGTATTCTTTAGTGGTGGAATATATAAGTTTCATCTGAGCTTTTCGATAAATGGAACGGTCAACATTATGAGTACCAAGACGAAGAAGAATCTTCTGGGAATTGAGAAGGAGAAGAACCGCTTCAAGGGTATCAAGGATAAGGCTGTACAGATCATAGATACGGAAAATCATGAGTTTGCAGAAAACTTTGATACCATCGCAACCTATGATGAGGAGGCCTACCGTTTCCTTACTCCGGCAATGATAGAGACCTTGCTCCGACTTCGCAGGGATTATTTCTTTGCAATATGTATCAAGGGAAATGTTATGACAGTCACTATTGACGGCGGTTTCAGGAATGCAACTTTGAGCGCTATTAATCAGGACAAGCCATATTTTGCGCCGAAGGAACCAAGAGCTGATCTGGATAGCAAGATCAGAAGCTGCGGAAATGCGATCCTTTCAATATATGAACTAAAGGACATCCTGGATCCTGCTGGTATGTATTCCAGATTTTAGTTAATTATCTACAAAAAGAATAAAGCTAAAGCTTATATTCCATCATGGTTTTTCTAGGGGTCATCCCCATACTTTCATAGAATGTCTGGGCGGGCGTATTACCTGTCCAGACATTTAACGTCAACATGTCACAGCCCAGGTTCACAGCCTTCGGTGACAAGGGGACTGTCCCCTTGTCACTCCACAACCAGTGTTGCGGACCCATATGCTTTGAGTGGTTTTCCATTTTCATCTTTTTCAAGTGTATATCTGACATGAAAGGGCACTCTCCCTACTGTCAGAGGAATGATTGCCTCAAGTGATTCTACTCCAGCTTCGAGCTGTTTATGCCAGTCACGATACATATCTGCATATTCGGGAGGAAATATTCCCTGCTCGATAGCCGGTTCCGGATAATTTTTAAGAAGCGGAGGAAAGCCCAGATCTCTCATGCACCTGAAGCACGGTCTCATCTCTTTGGTCGCAATGGTATATTCCCACGCATAAATATTTGCCTGCTCAAATGCAGTTTTATAACGGCTTTCATCCTCGAAAAGCTGTGCCTGATGCCTCTTTTCCGCTGTTACATTCTGCACCATTGCATAGAACAGATACTCATTTTCCGCTTCTCCGATCACCCGGATATAACTTCTGATACATATTTTGTCATCGCCACAGCAGTCAGAAGAAAAATTCCTCCAACATTCACACATTTCCTCATCGCGTGTCTCTATAGCTCTTTTCATTACACCTTCATATATAGCACGGCTATCCGCATCATGATTTTCCCAGGGATTGTGTCCTATCATATCATGCTCATTCATATTCATTCCAATTTCTTTTACATACTTACGATTTACACGAAGTATCTTCACATCCCCTGTTTCAATGCTATATGTAAATATTGCTGCACCACCGACAAAATTATTAAAGATTAAGGTCTCCATAGAATTTGGATCCCAGAACTTTCCTGTATCCAGCATCTGAATCAGGTGCATGGCGGGAGTCAGCGGTTCATGGTCCAGCTTCTGCATTACATTTAAGAATTCCTCTTCCATAAGCGGCTTATAATAAAGATAGCCCTGAATATAATTGCAGCCCATACTCTTCATGTAGTCAGCCTGCTCAAGCGTTTCTACACCTTCTGCAATCACCGGAGTATTTAACCATTTTGTCATCTGTACTATAGAGCTGAGAATAGTGCCGCCCCTGCCACCTATCTCACCTGAAAGAAATGCCATATCCAGCTTTATTACATCTACATCCAGATCCTTCAGGATATTAAGGGACGAATAGCCGCAGCCAAAATCATCCATTTCCACTGTGTATCCATACTCGTGAAGCTCACGCAGAACCTTGGTGATCAGCTCTGTACCGCCAATAGCTGATGATTCAGTGATTTCCAGACGCAGAAATCTGACAGGAACATCGTATTTTCTGCGAATAGCCTCTATTTCATCAACATAATTGGTATTAAATATATCATAACGGGACATATTTACCGAAATAGGTATGATATTCAATCCCTCATCCATACATTTTCTTTGAAATGCGCAGACCGTCTCAAATATATGTATATCAGCGCGATAGATGAGATTGTTTTTTTCTAATACAGGAATAAAATCTGATGGCATCTGCACACCAAATATAGGATGCTTCCAGCGCATAAGAGCCTCAGCTCCTATCATCCTTCCTGTGGAATGATTTATCTGTGGTTGGTAATATGCATAGATATATCCATATTTAATCGCATCCTCAAATGAGCCAACCAGTTCAGACTCTAACATTTTACTATTTTCATTCTGGGTCTGAAGTGCCATAATACAACCTCCTCATTCATGGTGACAAGGGTGGTGACAAGGGGACAGGCACCCTGTCACATATATTTTAACAGTTTTATGTTTGTAGTGCTATATAATTTTTATGAATTACTTATGATTAATTGCTAAAGCCATATCCCATGGGAGACTATTATCAAAATGCTATAATCATCGACAACTTCAAATGTGGTTAATGGCGCTTTGATAATCAGGTATTGCATATAAGTTTTTTTATTTTATATTTTAAGTTCAATGACAACTCCTGAATACTGAGTTATGATTATAAGTAGTCAGCTTCATACGTATTAAGGAGGATCCAGATATGCCACCATTAATTGATTATGAGAAAACCGGAAACAGAATCAGGTTCCTGATGAAGATAAATGAGATCACTCCCAAGGATGTACAGGATTATATAGGCCTATCCTGTGTTCAGACCATATATCACTGGATGAGTGGTATCAGCATCCCAAAAACAGAGCACCTCTACATGCTAAGCGGACTTATGAATGTAGATATGGATGCTATGATCTGTGGAGACAGGGACAAATATAGCAATCAGGAGAAAAAAGAAAAGATTATGACCATTGTTAAGGTTATGTTTAACAACGAAGAAATGTGACAAGGGAATGTGACAAGGGGACAGGCACCTTGTCACATTTTCATTTTATTCTCTGAATAGTACCTTTATTTATTCCTGTTAGGCGTTCTATCTGTCTGATACTAAGTTTCATTTTTCTCATTTCTCTTACATACTCATCCCTCATATCTCTTGTCATTTTTATTATATCGTTGACATCAACATTTAACATATCCTTTATCCTTCGAGCCGCCTTATCATCCCCCATTCTTTCATTATCATAATCTATGCACTCATGATCCTTATGTTCTCTACTAAGCGACACAAATCGTTCCTTTCCCCCAATCAACAGCAGAAAATCCTTCGTATTAACAATCCCGTATTCTTCCACATATTCTCTATAACTGCTCCATTTATACTTATCCACATCACATATCCCTGCCTTAACAGGATTATCGTGAATGTAAAGAATCACATTGATAAAATATGACTCATCCTCAACCGCCTCACTTCGAAATCTGTTTTGAAACAAATGTCCCACTCTGTCATATTTTGCATTGAAATACCTCGCATAATTAGTCTCCAGTCTATTCATAATTTCCCCTGGTTTGCCTTCTGTTTTTACGAGTAAATGAAAATGATTATCCATAAGGCAATACGCTAATATATCAAAATCCATTTCTTTCCTACACTTTATCAGCATTTTCAAGAAAACCTTATAGTCCATCTCTTCTTCAAATATTATTTGTTTCCCAACTCCACGATTTATAATATGGTAAATACCTGTACATGAATTTCCTCTTGCTTTTCTAGCCATCAAATCCCTCCTTCAATGTGACAAGGTGCCTGTCCCCTTGTCACCAATTATCATTGCGCCATTTTGGTCTGTTCTGTAAATATTTGAGCCTGCCTCATTAATGCGTTCTATTGTCTCTGCTGCAGGATGACCATACAGATTACTGTTCGCAACAGATATGATCGTAATATCGGGCGCATACTCCGATAGAAAATCCGAACTTCCGGAATATTTAGAACCATGATGAGGACACTTCAGTATTCTTATATGATTATCCTCTTTACCCGACTGTTCTCTCTTAACTGCCTTCTCTTCCCCCAGCACCCCTCTCTCAACCAGCTTCTCTTCTACTTCGCTCCCTATATCCCCGGTATATAAAATCTCTATATCCCTGTACCTGAACCTCAAAACCAGCGAGTAATCATTTCCACTATGATCTCCCTCCTCCTCAAGTCCCGGATAAAGCACCTCCCATTTTCCATCTACCATATCCCCCTCTGACAATCCAATCACATTATTCTGACCATTTATCGATGCCTCTCCCTGTTCCGGATACACTGAATCATCCTTCAAAAATGCCCTCAGAAGCTCCTCACAGTTTTCGTCCACCTCAGTACCCTTTGCCAGTGCGATACTGCGAACCTTTATCCCATACCTGTCACCATTTTCCAGAAGATAAATGATTCCATTTATATGATCCGTATCTGTATGTGAAATAAATACGCACTCGATATCGCTCATTCCATAATATTTAAGTGCCGGTATGAGCACATACTGCCCCACACTATCACTGCTTGTCGAACCACAATCGACTATATAGTTTCTTCCATCTACATGAATTATGGAACCATCCCCCTGCCCCACATCCAGAAAGACCACCTGATTACAACATGAGTTATATAGCTTTACACCGAATACATTTATTAAAAATATGACCAGACAACCAGATATAAATGCTACCGTCCGCTTTATTTGAGATGCGGATTTGCCTCCATCTCCATTGCTCATCCTTGTGCTCCGGCTGCTCTTATCACTAAACCATTTACTAATCTTCCACTTTCTCCTATGAAACCTTCCTCTCCCAAACATATATCGCATAAACAGTTTTTCCAGCACAGCTCTGAAACCAGCTTTGGACAGTCTCCCTCTAAATATGAGCCAGCACAGCCAGCACGCCCCCGCTATCACAACATATTGGAACGCCAGCAGCCAGCCTTCTATATGTCCTGTCACTATAACTGCTCCGGGAATACTGAGCAGAAGACCACACATTAATTTGTAAAATGCAATTATCAGCCTGCATATAAATACAACCCCTTTTATCAGCCACGCTATATAGAAAACTCCACCAAATACCGCCACAACCATCCCCAGCGACACAAGAACCGTAAGCAGTGGTATCACCAGCATATTCAGAATAAGTGCCAGCATGGGAACCTCATAATTACTATAAATAATCAGCGGAAGCATCCAGAGACTAATCGATACAGAAATAAAAAGTCCCTTCATCCATCCCCTTAGCCGATACTTCATCCTTTGTGATAGATCATCAAAACCCTTTTTTCCATATATCAGATCATAAAATGCATTTCCCGTTACCACACCAACAACCGCCACAAAGCTCATCCACATGCCTGTTGCCATTAGCGAGTCCGGTCTGAACAAAGCCATTATGAGAAGCGCCTCCATCATAGCTGTCGGCATATCGGGAGACCTTTTAAATATAAAAGCCAGCCTGCTCACTGTCAGCATCAGGACAGCCCTGACCGTAGCCTCTGAAAATCCGGTCATCAGCCCATAAAGCCACAAAAATGCGATTACCAGCGCCATCGAAATCTGCTTTCTGATCTTGAGCTTACTAAGCAGTTTCTCCACGATTCCTGCTATAAGTGCCACATGAAGTCCGGATATTGCTAATATATGAGCTATCCCGCTCCTCTGAAACAAAAGCTTTGTATCATTTCCAAGTCCATCTCTGTCTCCCAGTAACATGGTCGATAGCAGCGCCGCATCCTCTCCGAACCAGAGTTCCAGATTCTCCCTCAGTCTCATTCTTATTTTGTATAGAAAATGCGAAAGATGGTTTACTTTATCTTTTCTTATTTCGATATAGTCCGGCTCAACCTGATAGCGTATCCCTTTACCGGAGTAATACTTCTCCATATCCATCGCCCCAGGGTTAGTAGCACCCTGCAACTTACTAAGGTGTCCCTTTAGAATGATATATTTGCCTGTTTCTAAGTCATTTAATAAATCCGCTTCCTCTTTTATATACATGAGCATCTTTCCGGCTTTTGTTTTAAGTATCACACGTTTTCCATATGTAACCGTTTCAACTCTCTCGATATATACATCTTCCTGAGTAATATACATATTACCTTCGCAATCACCCGACTCCCCATACACACTTTTCCCATCTTTCGGCTCCCCATACGCTTCTCCCCCATCCTTCGACTCCCCATATACACTTTCCCCATTACCTGTTTCCTTACCAGATAGTTCTTTCTCAGTTTCTACGCTTTTAGCGCTATTCCTCACATCCACATATTCATTTTCATCAAAAGCAGAACTTTCCAGTTCAGTAACATTTTCCCGCTCCTCCTCATAATATCCATATCCCCACAAATATCCGAAAGTCATAAACAGATTAATGAGAAATAAAAAAAGCAACAAATCCGAGCATTTTTTTTGCGCAGTCTTATTGCTTTCAATTTTTGATATAACAATTTTTAGAACATCCGAATATCTGATGCTTATTATAAAATATAATATTTCACATGTTATAAATACTATTAGTAAAAACATAGCACCATGAAAGTTATTTTCCATGAGAATGTATAACACTTCTCCGAGTACCATGCTCCCACCCATAACAAGAAGTGGTCGCTTCATCTATATCCTCCTTACACTGACATACCTATGTGACAAGGGGACAGGCACTTTGTCACATTTGGTGACAGGGGGACAGGCACCTTGTCACCAGCCACCTTGTCATACTTTTAAACTTTTGACCATGATATGCCAAGCGCATACAGTTGTCAATGGGTATTTTTAGACACAATATCCACCTTTCTGCCACAGGAATGTGACAGGGGGACAGGCACTTTGTCACATAGTCACATTTGGTAACAGGGGGACAGGCACCTTGTCACATACACACCGATTGCTTCGGCGTCGTCTTCGTAATTGTCAAGGATTGCTTTCAATTATTTAACTGTCATAGTTGATTTTCCCCTTTTTTAGAGTAAAAAAATACAGGATGACCGTAATTATTTACAGCCACCCTGTTTTATTGGATAAGTTACTGCACAGCACCGCCGCCATCACAGCTGTAATACCAGCCGGTTGCATCACTGTTCCAAGAACCGGAAGCTGCAAATGCTGTCGCACCCTGCATCAAGATAGCAGCAGACACCCCCACAAATAACGCCTTTGTAACAATTCCTTTTCTCATTCTCATAATCAACTTAACTGTGCAATGTGAAAATGTGACAAAGTGCCTGTCCCCTTGTCACCATTATTCGTCGTAGTAGTAGAATGAGGCATCTGTATATGTTGCCATTTCGAGTATGCCTTCTTTGTTGTCTTGAATGCAGATAGCTATCTTATCTACTTTTATTTCCTGAACGCTTCTTACTAATGCAGCTTTGCTGAGCAGAAGCTGGTCTCCGGTGATTTCGGAAGAAATGGTCATATATACGGTCACATTTCCGTCTGCATCCATGAGGAATCTTTCGATTTCCATTCCTTTTATAAGTGTAAGCTGTTCAATAATCTCTTCCAGTGCTGCTGACGGATTATCAGGCTGAAGAAGCTGATATCTGTCTTCATCCGGAACAACCTTTGTACCCTCTACATGATAGAGCTGAACTGTTCCCGCCTTTGAACCGGAGCTATCATTATTTATATTTTCTCCGGAAGTCTCGCCGGCTCCACATGCATTTACTATAAGCAGGAGAAATGCGACTGCCAGAAAAACAAATAAATATTTAACTTTATCCCTATGCTTCACTACATGCATATTTTCTTACTCTCCATATCTTTACCATAAATCAAATCACAGATACAACTTATCGTCCAAAAGAGAAGCCCTGCGTAGCGAGACCTTACTTTTGGACGATAAGTTACCGAAGATTAATACCAGATGCGAAGCATCTGCCCCTACGAAGTAGGGGTATATCTCGAGCAAAGCGAGATATATAAATATCAATCAAAGGAATAACTGATTATAGTATAACTTATCGGAAGGAAAACAAAGTCGAGCGAAGCGAAGACCTTGTTTTCACCCGATAAGCTACTGATAAACCGCAAAGCCTCGCCGCAGCTCACTACAACTACGATTTTTTCAGCGGTATCCTTACGCTAAAGGTTGTTCCCTTTCCCGATTCACTATATAGCTTGATCGTACCCTTATGTGCATTGATTATGCTTCTTGTTATCGACAGTCCAAGTCCTGTTCCTCCGGTGTCCCTGCTTCTCGCCTTATCTACTCTGTAGAAACGCTCAAATACCCTGTCCTTTGCATCCTCCGGAATACCTACTCCGGAATCAGCAACCTTTATATAAAAATACTTATGATCAGCATTTAGACTGCACTTGATCCAGCCATTATCAACATTATACTTAACCGCATTTTCGATAAGATTGGAAATGGCAAGCGACAGCTTTACGACATCAACATCCGCTTTCACCTCACGATAGCTCTCAAAGGAAAGATCTATCTCTCTCTGATTAGCAAGAGGCTTTACTGTCTTGATAATAGTCTCCATCATCTCAACTACGTCCGTCTCTTCCATATTCATCTCATTTGAGTTGGAATCGGTTCTGACAAGAGTCAGAAGATCGTTAATTATCTTGGTCTCTCTATCTATTTCGTCAACTATATCCGTCATGAACTCCTTATAGTCCTCAGCGGTGGCATTTTCATTCTGGGTAAGTGACTCAGCCAGTACCTTCATGGATGTTATAGGAGTCTTCAGCTCATGGGACACATTTGAAACAAATTCCGATCTGGTCTGGTCGATAGTTGCCAGCTTCTCCAGCACCTCATTATAGTTTTCAGCCAGCACCTGAATCTCTATAAAGCCTTCATTTTCAGGAAGTCTCTCAGTGAGATTTCCAAGTGCGGTATGCATGATCTTCTCATTAATATCATTTATGTCCTTTACAGACCTTCTGGAAATCGCTATTACAATGATTGCATCAATAAGAAAAACTATCAGCGCTACAACAAGTATCATCCTGAACATACTGTTCACATGCTCATTTGCCGGAAGAAGCGATGCCCTGTATAGTATCGCACCGCCTACATTACTGCCGGCACGAACCGGATAAATATATACCGTTTCTGTATCAGTATCATACTGAATACTTCTTGCTTCGCCCTTCATGACCTTTATAACATTATCACTTATGATATATGAACCCTCAGCCTTATCACTGGTATCAGTGAGTATCTGATAAGAACCATTTATAACCATAACCCTGCCACGCAGATATTCGGCGTCATCATTTACCCGGTACTGCATACTCAGATCACTTTGTATGGCATCAACGCCTTCATTTTCCAGAAAACTCTTTACATCCGTGAGTCTTGCCAGAGTATCCTCCTTCACTCCGGTTATCAGATTCCTCTTGAAAATAAAGCCTGATATACATACAACTATCAGCAAAGATACCGCGATAAGCATAGATACTGATAACAATACAAATGTTTTAATCCTGATCTTTTTCATCAATTACTTACAGCCCTGTAGGCCTCCTCATATAAGCTTTCCTGCGCATTAACAACAGGTGTTTTATGCTTTACATATTTATAGGTTCCATCACTATGAAGCTCACGTGCCTTAACATTATCAGCCATCTGCATATTGAACATATCACGCAGCTTATCTCTTATCGCCTTATCATATATAGGTGTTGCCACCTCAACCCGGCGCACTGTGTTTCTGGTCATAAAGTCTGCCGAACCTATATACATTTCCTCCCTTTCGCCGGTACCGAATATATAGATACGGGAATGCTCCAGAAATCTTCCTACTATACTTACTACTCTTATATTATCTGTCTTGCCCTTGATTCCCGGATGCAGACAGCAGATACCTCTGATGACCATCTCTATCTTCACTCCCGCTTCTGACGCCTCGATAAGCTTGTCGATAATCTTCTTATCTGTAAGAGAGTTAATCTTGATACCGATATATCCCTCTCCACCGTCTCTGGCAATCTGTATCTCGCGGTCTATCTTATCCAGAACCTTATTCTGCAGGCACTTGGGAGCAACCAGAAGATGCTCTGTACGCTTCATAACCTCTCCCATAGACAGCGCTTTAAATACACGTGCCGCCTCTGCTCCTATCTTCTGATCTGCGGTCATAAGCGAAAGGTCTGTATAAAGTCTGGCAGTGTTCTCATTATAATTACCGGTACCGATCTGCGTTATATACTTGACCTCTTTGCCCTCCTTCTTAGTAATAAGACAGAGCTTACTGTGAACCTTCAGTCCATCCAGACCGTATATTACATTACATCCAGCCTCCTCAAGCATACGTGACCAGCCGATATTGTTTTCCTCGTCAAATCTTGCCTTAAGCTCAACCAGAACATCAACCTCTTTGCCATTTTCTGCAGCCTCCACCAGTGAGCTTACCACCTTACTGTTCTTGGCAAGTCTATACAGAGTCATCTTGATGGACACGACCTCCGGATCATTTGCCGCCTCATGGAGCATATTCAGGAAAGGTCTGATAGACTCATAAGGATAGGACAGAAGCTTGTCCCCTTCCATAATCTGCGGAATAAGAGGCTTAGACTCATCCAGCGCTGCCGATCTCTGTGGAACCCTTCTGTCGTAGAAGAGCGTCTTATCATGTCTTAGGTCATCCTGAAAAGCAAAGAGAAATGACATATCAAGCGGTGCAGTAGTATTAAATATCATATCCTTGTCGATCTTAAAGAAGCTGGCAACACGCTTTATGATCTTCTTATCTACATCTCTCGTATATTCAAGACGAACAGGCTCCAGTCTCCGGCGCTGCTTGATAACCTCTGCCATATGATCCCGGTAGTTCAGCTCCTCGTCATATACCTTGTCCGCATCTATATCTGCATTTCTTGTAACTCTGACCAAAGACTTACATGTGATGTTATAGCCCGTAAAGACCTCCGGAAGAAAATGTAATATCAGCTCTTCTGCTAACATATATGTGCCCTTCCTTCCCGGAATCTCGATAAGTCTTGAAAACATTCCATTGTTGCACGGAACTATACCGACTCTGGACTTACCGCCTCTGGTCTCAAGCAGTGCAGTAGCTATGATTTCTTTATTTTTTATAAATGGCACCGGTCTCTTCTTACTTACTGTAAAAGGTGACAGAAGCGGAAGTACATCTCTTTCAAAGAAGCCTCTGAGGTATGCTCCTTCCTTCTCATCCAGATCCGCATAGCTTACCAGTCTGATGCCCTTTTTCTCCACTTCCTTCATAAGCTTATGATAGGACTCGTCCTTTCTGGCACCAAGCTCCTTAACCCTTTCCCTGATTGCTTCAAGCTGTTCGGATGCGGTCATATTGGTCTTATTCTCTTTAGGATCATCCTCCAGCAGCATCTGATCATGGATGGAACCAACACGCACCATGAAGAATTCATCCAGATTAGTCTGATAGATAGACATAAATGTAAGTCTTTCACAGAGAGGATTCCTCTTATCTTCTGCTTCCTCCAGAACTCTTTCATTAAAACGGAGCCATGACAGCTCCCTGTTTTCATATAGTTCGCTCATTTTTATACCTTCTTCCTGTTTATGATTGCATGACCTGAGTTCCTATCTGCAATGGAACTTCTTCCTATAAAGCCTACTACAACTTATATCCACAAAATGTACTATGTTAAAGCACCTGTAAAAATGTCAGTTCATTTATACATCTCAGGACTACTAATAGATTATTGTAACAAATACGCTGAATAAAAAAAAGTGCCAGTTTTACCATAGTAAAACCGGCACCCTTTATTAAATCCAGTACATCGATCACAAATAACCGGACTACTGAAGCTGTTCTCCTATACCATCCACCTTGATGACAAACTTGGTAGCACCCGTCATGTCTCCTCTTACACCACCGAAGCACTTATAATCACGTCCAAGCTTTCTGACATTATTAAATTTGTCAACAAAGTCATTCATATCTTCCTCTGAAGCATTCAGCTTATCTACAAGCAGCTTTGTAGCAGTCTGCAGTTGTTCGGCACCGTCATTTAAAGCATCACTGTTAGCTGATAGTGTATCTGTTCCGGACTTAAGGGTTGAAACTCCATCCTTAAGGGTTTTGGTTCCATCGTAAAGAGTAGAGGAACCACTCTTTAGCTGGCTCATACCACTCTGAAGTGTTCCTGCTCCGGTATCCAGCTCAGACAGTCCGTCCTCAACCTGACCTGCTCCTGTTGCGAGACTGCCTGCTCCTGTTGAAAGTGTCGATGCTCCCGATGCAAGTGTTGATGCACCCGCCGCAAGACTATCTGCTCCTGTCGAAAGTGTAGCTGCTCCGTCATTTAACTGCGATGCTCCATCATATAGACTTCCCGTTCCTTCAGAAAGCGTAGCCGCTCCACCTGCAAGCTCTGAAGCTCCACTTGCAAGATCAGAAGAACCGTTTGAAAGATCACTCAGACCTGATGTAAGTGATGCCGAGCCATCAGCAAGCTGCTGGGTTCCTGCCTTCAGATCCTCCAGCTTAGTTGAGAAACCATTCATTACCTCTCCAACCTTACCGAGTGTAACCTGTGAGCCTGCCTTTGCATATGCAGAAGCAACATCCGTTACAGTATGACTGAAATTACCATTAGTATCTCCAAGAGCTGATGTAAATGCGCCAAATTCTCCGGCTGCCTTGCCAAAGCCGGCTCCATAGCCCTGTCCATATCCAGACTGAAATGCTGATGTTATATAAGGACTTACGCTTGTATCAACATTTTCCGCCACTCCATCAGCAAGCTGTGTTGAGAGAGCATCTGTGTCTATCGCAAGACTTACATTATTTTGAATATTGGTTGAAATGTCTGTTCCAACGCTGTCCCCGACTGATGCTCCTATATTATTTCCTGCTGCTGCAAGAAGTGCACTTGCCATGCTTACAGCCTGATTATATGCAGTTGTCTCATCTACTCCCTGAGTCATAAAAGACTGTGTCAATGCTTCAACCACTTTTGTAAATTCTTCACCGCCGGTTGTAGCATAGATACCATTTGCCACTCCGGTCTTAACACCTGATGTGATTCCATCTGTAACAGCCGTATTTAACTGAGCTGTAAGGTTATCTCCCATACCGGATGTCTGTTCATCAAGAGCAGCCTTTACAGTATTTTTGACATTACTTCCAACGCTGTCCTTTATGGCAGCCTTAGCCTGCCCTATGGTAGTTCCCGTAGCAGGATCAAGAACTGAAGCATCGCCCTGTTTTGCCGCTTCACTTCCTGCCATACCGCTGACTATCTGACTCTGTTCTGCGGCTGACTTTCCACTAAGAGATGCAATAGTCGGTGCATTTTCTGCTGCTGCAGTCGATATGGCAGAGCCTATCTTACTGCCTGTATCTGTTCCCAGACTGCTCTCTGCAGCAGATCTTATGGATGCAGTTGTATTTTCATCAGGCTCTGCAGCTCCCATCTTTGTTATATCCGGAAGATCTATTTCCTGTACTGCACTGTTCAGCGTTGCTGCTCCATCACTTACTGCCTTTGCACCGTCATAAGCTGAGCTGGCTCCACTTGAAAGTGTCTCAGCACCTGCTGCAAGTGTATCTGCACCCGTTTTCAGAGATGAAGCACCATCATTTACCTGGCCTGCACCTGCTAGCAGATTTGTTGCTCCACCATACAGGGTACCCGCTCCACTTGACAAAGTATTTGCTCCACTCGACAGCTCATTTGCTCCATCTGACAGTTCACTTGCACCACTTGATACCTGATCTGCTCCATCACTGACCTGAACTGCCCCTGAATATGCTGAGTCAAGTCCCGACTTTATCGAATCCGCTCCGGATGCAGCACTTTCTATTCCGTTCTTCAGAGTTCCTGCGCCATTATATAAGGTTTCAGATCCGGTACTAAGAGTATTCACTCCTGCCGCAACCTTATCAACACCATTTGTATATTCTGATATTCCACTTACAAGTGAGTCCATTCCTGAGTCATATTCATCTGCCAGATCATTTATCTCGTCCTCGACCTCAGAAACGTCGATGTCCCCATCGCCCTCTGTAAGCATATCAGGGCTGGCAACTGTTACTGACATTCCCAGCTCCAGATCTGTAACATCCGCTTCAAATTCAAAATACTCCGGAAGCTTTATATCCTTCTCACTTATTCCAAGGCTTTTGCCAAGTCCCGGCATGCCATAGCCTACAACTATATATCTTGAACCGTCGGAGATAAGCTTTCCGTTTTCCACTTCGATATTACTGAACTTATCCTGGTCAAGCACCAGACCTGTTGCCATGACAAATGGAACATATACATCTTCCTCTTTTGCATCATTTATATAGTCATATCTGACCTTCAGATGTCCACTCTCTCCGGCAAGCTTTTCCGGTTCTGTCTCATTTCCATTCATCGTATAAGTAACCTTTACAGAAACCGGAGCCTTCTCATCAGTTGTTCCCTGATAATATATATCCGCGCCATCAGCCTGCCACTTAAGCTTATTTCCATCCTGCTCAAATGTCTCATCGCCCTTTACATTTTCTATATCACTCAGGCGGCTTACATCCTCTAGCACATCCTTGCCCTCAGGATTCTTCAGCCATTCACTGACTATGGTACTCTGAACAGCACCGGAGCTGTCTGCCATCACATATACAGTTTCGTCCTTCAGAGCATCCGTACCTGTACTGTTTCCTACTCCCAGAGATTTCTTAATGGTTTCTTCCAGCTCTCCGGCTTCCTCCTCCTGAGATTTGCTTTCCGCCGCCATTACTATATTCTTATTCTCATCCTGTACAGCCGTATCTACCTTACCACAGGACAGTGTAGCTCCCATCAGTGACATGCAGAGTATGACTGCCCATCTCTTTTTTGCATTTACTGACATCCTTATCATTTTCATTCTCCTCTTTTCTACTACTATATTTATCATAATTGTAAAAAACACCTTTGACGCCATATGACATAAGGATTGCTCCATTGCCAGATCAATTCTCTCAATCCTATCTGTCTTTTACGCCATACGGCTTCTGGTATCAGCCCTGCCCTGCTGTTTCGGTCTGAAGCCTATCGATGTATGAACTATCAGTCCGTCAAATACCCTGAGTACCGCAGGGAGCAGAAGTATAACAACAAACATACTTATGATGGCACCTCTTGACATCAATATGCACAGAGAGCTGATCATATCAATCTTTGAATATACTCCTACGCCAAAGGTTGCCGCAAAGAAGGAAAGCGCACTTACAAATATCGAGGATATAGAACCTTCCAGTGCTTTCGTTACTGCCTCCACTTTACCTAGTCCTTCCAGCCTTGCATCCTTATACTTATTGGTCATAAGTATTGCATAGTCAACCGTTGAACCAAGCTGTATGGTTCCGATAACAATCGATGCTACAAACGGAAGAACCGCTCCTGTATAATGCGGGATTCCCATATTAATAAAGATAGCAAATTCGATAACCGCCACCAGAAGTACAGGAAGGGAAATGCTTCTGAACACAAATATTATGATAAGTCCGACCAGCACTATCGATACTGTATTGACTACGTTAAAGTCATGATTTGTTACATTTATCAGATCCTCCGTACATGGAGCCTCGCCGATAAGCATTCCCTTTGTATCATATCTGTCCAGTATTGCATTTATCTTATCGCACTGGGCATTTACCTCATCAGATGCGACCTTGTACTCTGACATAACAAAGAGTAACTGATACTCTCCATCATCAAGTATTTCCAGTATATGCTCAGGAAGCATTTCCTTTGGCATTCCTGCCCCGACCAGAGACTGTATTCCGAGAGTTGCCTTGACTCCATCTACTTCATTTACCTCTTCTATAAGCTTTCTAACCTGCTTATCACTCAGATTTGAATCCAGCAGAATCATATGGGTGGAGCTCATGTTGAATTCTTTCTCCAGCTTTTCATTTGCCTGAATGCTTCCCAGCTCCTTTGGTAAGGAAGAGTCCAGATTGTAGTAAACCTTGTTATGAGCCTGTCCATAATACGCCGGAATGATAAGCACTCCAAACAGAATCAGTGCGATATAGAAATATCTCACTATGTACTTGCTTGCTTTGGAAAAATCAGGCAGCAGCAGTCTGTGCGAGGTCTTCATGATTGCTTTATCAAATGTAAGTATCAGGGAAGGAAGTACAGTTACACAGCATATAACTCCAAGTATTACACCCTTTGCCATAACCGCTCCCAGATCAAGTCCCAGTGTAAAGCTCATAAACATAAGAGCAACAAATCCGGCAACCGTTGTTATGGAGCTTCCGACTACTGAAACTATAGTCTTATCTATCGCCTCTGCCATTGCGGCATTATTGTCATCAGGATATACCGTCTTCTCATCCTTGTAGCTGTGCCACAGGAATATAGAGTAATCCATGGTAACAGCCAACTGAAGAACTGCCGCCAGTGCCTTGGTTACATAGGATATCTCCCCACTGATGAAGTTGGTTCCAAGATTATATATAACCGCCATTCCTATACTCAGCAGGAACAGAAATGGAATCAGAAATGAATCCATAGTAAGTGTCAGAACCAGAAGACACAGGATAACTGCAATTGCTACATATATGGGAACCTCCTGGTCACTCAGATTCTTGGTATCAATAACAACTGCTGACATGCCTCCAAGATAGAACCTGTCATCCGCGAGAGCCCTGATGTCTTCAACCGCCTTCAAGGTCTCATCCGCAGAAAGTGTCGAATCATAGAACACTGCCATGAGCTTTGCATCTCCATTCTGGAGTGTATCCTGCAGCTCATCCGGAAGCATTTCAACCGGAAATGTTCCTTCTGAAAACTTAGCATAGCTAAGTACCCTTACTACATGATCAACCTCTTCTATCTTAGCTGTAAGGCTTCGTATCTCCTTATCAGACATTCCTTCGGTTACAACCAGCGAAAATGCTCCTGTTCCAAAATCCTCCGCCAGAATATTCTGTCCCTTCATAGTCTCTATATCCTTTGGAAGATATGTCAGAATATCGTAATTGGTTCTGGTGTTTATATATCCCAGCACCGATGGAATCAGCAGGATTATAGCTATTATCAGAATCGGTATTCTTAGCTTCACTATAGCCTTACCTATATGCATTTCATTTCCTCCTCTCAAATAGTTCGCTTTTATCAACTTTAACTTTTATCAACTTTATCTTTTATCAGCTTTAATTATGAAGGATGTTAATCCAATTCCACCGGTAAGTATTTAGACAAAATCTGATTTGTGACTAGAATTTAGACAAATCCCTGATTTTGTCGTAATGATTTTCCTGAAATACGGATGCCCTGTTATATTTAGATGACTGACTTGCGAAGCACTGTTTTACGCAGTTCCGGTTATTGCACAACCTTTTATCCTGCCAAATAAAAAAGACAAGGTGATCACTCACCCTGCCTCATGGTGACAAGGGGACAGTCCCCTTGTCACATATTAGAATGTTACGATAAATATATTTTTACCTGAGTCTGCATCCTCTCTGGAAGATGCCTTTATCGTACCATTATGCTCCTCTACTATTGAAACAGCTATGGATAACCCCAGTCCATATCCGGAAATTTTTTCTCTGGATTTATCCGCTCTGTAGAACCTCTCAAATATTTTACTACATTCCTCCTCGGTAAGGGCATTTCCCTCATTCTCTACCGTAAGGCAGATAGAATGATCACCCTTTTTATGAATTCCGGTAATACTTTTCCCTGACAGCCTTACCCTTACAGTGCTTCCGTCAAAGCTGTATTTAAGTGCGTTATCAACCAGTATTCCAACAAGTCTTCTCAGCTTTGCCGGATCTCCGGTCATCCTGATATTTTCATCGATTTCGCTTATAAGCTCTTTTCCGGCTTCGTAATATATAGGATCCCAGACCAAAAGCTCCTCTTCCACAAGCTCCGAAAGCTGAACCTCTTCTTTTATAAGCTCCTTCTCGGATATATCTCCTCTTGCCACCTCCAGCAGCTCCTGTACCAGTTCCTTCATTCTTTCAGATTCGATCCTGATATTATCCAGCCTTCTGACATTCTTATCACTGTTTCTGTCACCGGACTTCATCATCATATCCGTGTTGGATATAATTACCGCCAAAGGAGTCTTGAGTTCATGGGACGCATCAGCAACAAATCTTTTCTGATCACTCCACGCCTTTTCCACCGGCCTCAGCACCTTTCTGGAGAGGAAAATGCTTAATATAAGCATTACTATAATAACTCCCAGACTTATGAGTATAGACCTTTTCAGCATACTGCTCAGCATATTTTTAGCAGAGGATACGTCTGCATATGCTATATAAATCTGTCCATCCATACTATCTTTCTGCAAACAGAATCTAAGTCCATAGTCCTCCAGTTCGCCGTGCCTCATCTCCCCTGGATAGGTAAGGGATGCTATTTCATTTTCATATGGAGTTGCCTGCACTATTTCCTGTATATAGGTATCCTCCATATAAAACATATCATTTCTTATGGTCTGAATATCATAATTAGCTTCTTCTAAGTCCCCTGCAACTGTCTCGTTTGTTTCTTCGGAAGCCACCACATCTGTATCATCTGTTTCTCCGGAAGCCACCACACCTGTATCGTCTGCTTCTTTGGAAGCCGCCACATCTGTATCGGCTGCTTCCTGAGAATCTGCCTCATCCGCTGCTATCAGCTCCACCAAAAGAATGGATACTCTGGATGTATCATCTCCAAACTTATCCATCATGTTTCCCATCTTGTCATTCATTAAGCTGTCATTATTACCCATCTGACCTTCAAATGGTCCGGCAGTAATACCCTCCGTCACTTCCTCCGGCTGTCCCTCTGACTGTCCTTCTGTCACTTCCTCCGGCTGTCCCTCTGACTGTCCTTCTGTCACTTCCTCCGGCCACTCCTCTGATGAGCCATCCACAGGCGCCATATTATCCTCCGGCTTCCATCCAAAGCCCTGATTCTCACGGTTCCATCTCATATTTCTCTTTTCATTCAGGGCAATCTCCAGAGCCTTAACAGTATTCTCCCTGTATTCCTTACTGGAGGAATAGTATTGTATAGAAAAAATAGTCATCAGAAAAATGACGACTATTCCCATAAAAACAAGTACAAATTCAATTCTTAGCTTCTTTAATTCTTTCATATTATAATATCGTATCTACCTAATCAGAACAGCCTCTACAAATACCTTTTACAAAATAAAACCCGCTCATTACTCTCCCACTTTTAATATATATCCCTTCATTCGGATTACATTTATGGAAACATTCGACTTAAGAGCACTAAGCTTACGTCTGAGAAATGATACATATGCTTCAACATTGTTATCCCCGGCATCCGAATCATATCCCCATATCTTATTGATAATGGTTTCCTTGGAAAGAATACTCTCCCCGCTCAGCATCAGATACCGCATCAATTCAAATTCCTTCGTATTGAGTCTGATGGACTTATCACCCTTTTTTAACTCCTGGGTTGAGGTTGCCAGAGTTAGATCACCAAAGGTAATATCATCCGGAATTATCTCCGTCTTTCTTCTCATTATGGCGTGAAGCGCAGCCACCAGCTCTGCGTTTTGGAAGGGCTTCGTCAGATAATAATCCGCGCCCAGATTAAGCCCATTTACTCTGTCATTTAATTCTGTCCGGGCTGTCAGCATAAGAACAGGAGTTGCTATATCCTCCTCGCGAAGCTTCTTCAGAATCTCAAACCCGTCCATTCCGGGAAGCATCACATCCAGAACTATGGCATCATATATACCGGAGACCGCATCATAGTATCCCGACTCTCCATCATTCTGAATATCAACTATGTTCCCTGCGTCCTCTATTACATCTGCAATAGTTTCCGCAAGCCTCTTCTCGTCCTCTACAACCAGTACCCGCATAGCTTATCCTTCAACTTCCTTACAATCCGTTATTATTCTTTCCTACAGCTCCTTGAAATAGTAAACAAATGTAGCCTTATCCTTCTTCTTATGGAACATAGCTATAACACTGGCAGGAAATGATGCAATATAATGATTAAATGCATTTGCACTCTTATTATAGGCCAGACTTGCTCTTATCAGTTCATTTCGGGCATCATTGAACTTACGTAAGTGTGTGCCGAAATCTTCTTCCTCTTTAAGCTCCGGATGCTCCGCTAAAAGTTCTCTGAGTATCTCATCCTGTCTATCCAGCTTATCAGCATTTGCCGCCTGCATAATAGGTGGCATTCCCAGGCCAAATGTATTTACATCCAGCGGTTCAAGCTTATTTTCAATCTCTTTTTTCTCAAGCAGCTCAGCTATCTTGGTGAGCTGATGCGCTCTATCCCAAAGGCTTGTATCTATCTCAGAGCATTTGTCCCTGGCAACCATATCCATCTTATTTACCTTGACTGTAACAGAGATGAATGCTACCCCAAGTGCCACAAATGCTAACACTACTATCCAGCCCATTTCTATCCTCCAAATGTACCTGACTGTTTTTTCATACAACGTATATCTTAACATAGCGTTGAAAAATATTAAAGACCGTTTTGGTTTTATAACCTTTAGTTTTGTGATAAAATAGTCTGGTGCAATCATAATTCTAAGGAGGGACACATGGTAAACTCAACTATCACAAAGACTTCTATAGCTGAAAGCCTCAAGGAGCTCTGCCACAGCAAGGGCTTTGAGAAGATTACCATCAAGGATATATCCGAAAAATGCGGTATCAACCGTCAGACGTTCTACTACCACTTTCAGGATAAGTACGACTTATTAGAATGGATATATAAAACCGAGCTCATCGATAAATATACTCAGGATATCAGTTTCGATAACTGGCCCGAAAAATTCTTTATGATACTTACCGAAATAAAAAACAGCAAAGCCTTCTATATCAATACTATCACCCATACTGAGGACTATATGAAAAGCAGTATGCTGTACCAGGCGCAGCAGATATTCCAGTATGCCATTGATTCACTGGACGAAACCAAGGTCGTTAATCAGACAGAAAGAGACTTCATCACCAAATTCTTTGCATATGGTGTATGTGGAACGATAATTGAATGGATAGAAAACGGCATGGAAGCATCACCTGATGAAATATGCTGCCGGATGACCACTATGAGAGATCTCTGCGAAAAAGCCGCATATGATTTCGTTTCTGACAATCGTACTTTCTGATAAGGTCATCCCTAAAGAAACCCATTTCCCAATTCCAAAATGCACCCTTACCTTTCAAGGTTTGCTCAAAATACGCCCTAAATGCCCATTTTTAGCCAAATTCAGGGTTGAAATATGATTTTCTATATAGTATAATTTTTTTCTGGTAAACATAATTCTGAATTTATGGTAAACCACCGAGGTGCTTATATGGTAAAATCTTTAAATAAAAAACTTATCGGCGCTGTCATGGCTGGTGTGATGCTTGCCGGATCGCTTACCGTACCATTTTCTAACGGCATCAGTAATGTTTATGCTGACGAATCCTTAGAGGAAGCCGAGGCTGAAAGAGCTGAAACCCAGCAGAAAAAAGCCGAGGCCGAGAGAAAGCTGAAGCAACTGGAAAGTGGCAAGGATGATCTCCTTCAGGTAATCGAAGATCTTGATAACGAGATTCTCTCCTATGAAGGCAAGATAAGTGAGCTGGATGACGAGCGTAACAAGCTTCAGATCAAGGCAACCATAACCGAAAGTAATATGCAGAATGCTTTTGTTGCTGAAACCAATCAGTATAACAGCATGAAGGAGCGTATCCAGTTTGCATATGAAAATGGAGACGCTGCATACATTGAAGCTCTTCTGTCTATCAAGGAATACTCCAGTGCTATAAATCAGTCTGAATATGTATCGAAGGTTTCTGAATATGACCAGACCCAGTTAAACAGTCTGTTGGAGATAGAAGAACAGATAGCTGACTATCAGGGCGAGATTGAAAACAGCATTACCGCAGTTAATCTGCTTCAGTCAGAAACTGAAGGAGAACAGGAAGCTCTGGAAGTGATGCAGGCGGGTAAGAAGGAAACGCTGGAAGCATATAATCAGGAAATATCAGATACTGAGTACAGTATTGAAGAGCTTGAGGCTATGGAGCAGGAACAGGACAGTATTATAGCCGCTATTGAAGCTGAGGCAGAACAGATCAGAGCTGCTGCCGAGGCCGCTGCTGCTGAACAGGCCGCCGCTGCTCAGGCTGCCGCACAGGCTGCTGCTCAGGCCGCCGCTGAAGAGGCTGCAAGAAAGGCTGCAGAGGAAGAAGCTGCAAGACAGGCTGCCGCCGCTGCTGCTCAGGCTGCTGCCGAGGGAGCTTCACCAACCGATGCTTCTTATACAACAAGCTACGAGGTTACTACAGAAGCGACTACACAAGCAACCACACAGGCTTACTATGATGCGTCAGCCTACTATGATGCCACAACCATAGCAACCTATACCGGCGGAGGCTTCACCTGGCCTATGCCATCATCATATACTATAACCTCTCCATTCGGAATGAGAAATATCGATGTTCCGGGAGCTACCAGCAATCACAGAGGTGTTGATATATCCTGTCCTTCGGGTTCAAGTGTTGTAGCTGCCGCCGATGGAATAGTTTCTTATGTAGGTTATATGGGTACTGCAGGAAATGCAGTTCTTATCTCACACGGTAATGGACTTACCACAATGTATTATCATCTGTCAGCCTTCAATACAAGCGTTGGCGCAAATGTATATGCCGGTCAGACCATTGCTTATTCAGGAAACACCGGAGCATCCTCCGGACCACATCTCCATTTTGGTGTGAGAATAAATGGAGCATATGCCGATCCTATGGCATATTTCTAAATCGATTGTGATGGGGGAAGTCACATAAAAAAAGAGCTGGTTTACAAATTCTTGTAAACCAGTTCTTTTATTTTATATGTTTAGTTCTCTTTATCTGCTGTTTCTTTCTTAGATGCTACACCGGAACCGGACTACTTAGTCCCTTCCTCCCCGGCAGATGATTTCTTTGCAGCCTTTCCGGTATCCTTTGAAGAAGACTTTCCGGTATTCTTTACAGTAGTCTTAGTATTCTTTGCAGCTTTTGCCTTTTCAGCCTTCAGCTCAGCTAAAGCCTCTTTCTCATCCTTATAGTCATACTTAAGAACTGTTACAGAAAGCGGAGGTACATCGATTACTACTGAGTTGTTCATCCTGTCCGCCTTAACATGCTCAGCCTTTATGACCTTCTTATCACCGATATTTCTTCCAAGACCGCCATACTTCTTGTCATCAGATGAGAGGATCTCTTTATAGGTTGTAAGACATGGAACTCCAACTCTGTAGTCCTTACGTTCTACAGGAACAAAGTTGCATATAAACATGAGCTGATCCTTCTCGGTCTTGCCACGACGGACAAATGCTACGATACCGCTATCCGCATCATCAACCTTGGTCCACTCGAAGCCCACAACTTCATTATCATTATAGTAAAGCGCATCATACTTTGTATAAAGATGATTCAGATCCTTTACGAAGTCCTGCATTCCCTGATGAAGCGGATTGTCCAGCAGGAACCAGTCAAGCGATCTTGCCTCACTCCACTCACGAAGCTGAGCAAATTCCTGTCCCATAAAGAGAAGCTTCTTTCCGGGATGTCCGGTCATGAAACCGTAAGCTGTACGAAGGTTAGCAAACTTGTCAACCTCGAAGCCGGGCATCTTATTGATCATAGAGCACTTCAGATGAACAACCTCATCATGGGATATTACAAGAATATAGTTCTCCGCATAAGCATATGAAAGTGAAAATGTAAGTCTGTTATGATTAAACTTTCTAAAATAAGGATCCAGCTTCATATACTCCAGGAAGTCATTCATCCAGCCCATATTCCATTTGAAGAGGAAGCCAAGTCCCTTCATATCTGCAGGAGCTGTAACGCCCGGCCATGCGGTTGACTCCTCAGCTATAAGATATGCACCTGGGTTTCTCTCTTCCATAACAGTATTGATATTCTGAAGAAGCGCTATAGCCTCAAGATTCTCCTTACCGCCATCCTTGTTGGCTACCCACTCTCCATCTCTTTTACCATAATCAAGATAGAGCATGGACGCAACAGCATCAACACGAAGAGCATCTATATGATACTTTTCAACCCAGAACAGCGCATTTGAAGTAAGGAAGTTAGATACTTCATTTCTGCCATAATCAAAGATATATGTACCCCAGTCCGGATGCTCGCCCTTTCGTGGATCTGCATTTTCATAAAGAGGCATGCCATCGAAACGTCCTAGTCCGTGTGCATCTCTTGGAAAATGTGCCGGTACCCAGTCAAGGATGACACCTATACCAAGCTTATGCATATGATCCACAAAGTAAGCAAAGTCCTCAGGAGTTCCATATCTGGAGGTAGGTGCATAGTAATTAGTTACCTGATAGCCCCAGGATCCATCAAACGGATATTCGGCAATACCCATAAGCTCTATATGAGTATAGCCCATATCAACAAGATATTTTCCTATCTCCTCAGCATATTCTCTATAATTAAAGAAACCAAAATCACTATCCTCTATCTTCTTCTTCCAGGAACCGAGATGACATTCATAGATAGACATAGGCATCTTCATACGTGCCACTCTGTCCAGCTTCTTTCTTTCAGTCATCCACTTATCATCTGTCCACTTAAGGTTGGAAATATCAACAACGATATTGGCATTATCCGGGCGAACCTGATCCTGATTACCATATGGATCTGCCTTATAAAGAATATCACCATATCTGGTAAGGATCTGGAACTTATATATAGCTCCGGGCATTACATCAGGAATAAAGAGCTCATATACACCGGATGTACTGTGAAGCTGCATCGGATTCAGCGCTCCATCCCACATATTGAAATCACCAACTACAGATACACGACGGGCATCCGGCGCCCATACGGCAAAGTATGTACCCTTTACTCCGTCTATTTCCATAGGGTGTGCACCCATTTTGTTATATACATCGTAGTTCTTACCCTCTGCAAAAAGGTAAGCATCATAATCTGTAAAAAGTCCATCAAATGCATAAGCATCTGCCGTCTCAACGGATGTACCGTCATAGTACTCTGTTACATATCTATATGCATTTCCTTTAAATTCCTTCTTAGGAAAGTAAGCACCATAGAACCCCTCTTCACTTATCTTCTCCATAGGTATAAGCTTCTTACCTCTTGGCGCCTTGATCGATACAGATGATGAATGTGGCTTATAGCATGTGATTACCTGACCATCACCATAGTCATGATTACCCAAAAGATGACGTGGTGCATTAATCTTTCCATCAATAAGCTCATCATACAGTATCCAGTTAATCCAGTTCTGCAGCTTAGTTTTCATCTAACACCCCTCCCGCTGTTATATATATGCAACCATTCTAACATTATTTATGGGATATCGCAATCAAACATTCCTGTCAACACTTCCTGACTACAGCTCATCCTCCCATTTGTCCAGATATTCCTTCAGCTTAGTTCTTTCCTTCTCGATAAGCCTCTTATCCTGGGTATTAAGTGCCAGCTCGAACTTTCTGATCTCTGCCTCCAGCACCTCTCTGTCAAGCCCCAGAGCTTCTGCATACAGTCTTTCAGCACGGAGCAGAACCAGCTTATTCTCCTCCTGATCTCTTGGCGGAATCTTGAGATATTCAAGCTCTTTAAATCTGGCTTCTATCTCTTCATCCGTCATCTCTGTATATTGTCCCTTTATTATCTGTCTTCTCTTTATACCGGTAGAGATAACCTTTACCTCAACCTCCAGAATAGAGTTGATATCATAGGTGTAGGTAACATCTACTGCCTCCTGCCCCGCCTTTGCCGGTGGCACCTCTACCTCCAGAACTCCCAGCTCCAGATTATTTCTGGCAAGACGGCTCTCCCCCTGAAGTACCTCTATCTTGATCTTGCTTTGATCGTCACGCGTTGTATAGAATCTCTCGGTTCTGCTGGCAGGGATTATAGTATTTCTCTCTATAATAGGGAAATAATGTCCTCCCTCCTTTATTCCTTCTCCAAGAGTAACTTCCACGTCCGTACCAAGAGTAAACGGACACACATCCGTCAGAACTATCTCTTTTATGGACTC
>DGRT01000079.1:34935-40017 GCA_002391105.1 Lachnospiraceae bacterium UBA4381
ACAAAGCTTCTGACTCCGGTAAATCTGGTTCCTCCACCTACAAGAACTATCTTGTTAATATCCGAAAGTCTGAGCTTTGCATCTGAAAGAGCTCTCTTAACCGGTCCGCGGATTCTCTCATATAGCGACTCACATGCCTTGTCATACTCTGAATATTTTATATCCAGTTGATAATCCTGCTCCTTTAATCTGCATTTCATTGTTACATTTCCGTCTTCAGAGAGAGCTTTCTTACACCTTTCTGCTTCTCTGTGAATGAGGGAAAGCTCTCTTCCTGAAAGATCATCCAGATTAATATCCGGATATTTTTTCAGAAACATATTCTCTATAACTGCAGTAAAATCCTCGCCGCCCAGGAAGTTGTCTCCCGCTACAGCCCTGACTTCAAGTATAGGAGCAAAGTAATCAAGTATAGATACGTCAAATGTTCCGCCACCCAGATCAAAAACTAAGTTTTTCGCAGGTTTATTATCATTATAAAGCCCATAAGCTATAGCCGCCGCTGTAGGCTCGCTGATGATTCTCTCCACCTTCAGTCCTGCCAGCTCTCCGGCTCTCTTGGTAGCCTTTCGGCGCATATCATTAAAATATGCCGGAACACTTATAACAGCTTCCTCTACCTTTTCTCCCAGATACTCCTCGGCATCCTCCCTAAGACTTCTAAGTACAAAGGAAGAAAGCTCCTCCGCAGTAAACTCCTTACCACCCAGGTTATATATCCGATTAGTACCCATATCTCTTTTAAATACAGACGCACTGCTCTCAGGATGCAGACTCATTCTTTCCACAGCAGTTTTTCCGACATAGACAGTTTCGTTCTCGTCTATACTCACTACTGATGGAGTAAGTCTTTCCCCCAGTCTGTTGGGAATAAGCTTTGGTCCCTCATCTGTATAGTAGGCAACCAGACTATTTGTTGTTCCCAGATCAATTCCGATTATCATAATGTCCTTCTTTCAAGTTTAATAAATGGTTTTATTCAGCACTGCCAGACAAAGTTCTCAGTGCTATATATATCTCACAGTCATTAGGACTATAAGATCTTGCAAGCTTGTAATACTCTATTGCTTTATCTATATTTCCCATAAGCTCATACAGCCTGGCTTCTGTCAGAACTCTATCATAGCATACATCATATAAACAGAAGCTGCAATGCGGTAATCTGTTGCAGGTCTCTGTCAGCTTAAACGCTTCCTCCGTCTCTCCCATAAAGAACTTAACCATAGCAAAGTCCGAATATCTCAGAGGACTGGAATCAGGTGTATCAAGATAAGCCTTCAGGCCTCCGATTGCCTTATATGCCCTTTCAAAGCAGTTAACCGCTCTTTTAGCTATAGTCTCTGCCCAGTCCTTAAGTCCATATCCATAGCAGGCAGCAGCAAAATATCTGTAAAGCTCTCCCATTTCCCTTAGCTCTGCTCTGTCTGTCATCAGCTCCTCCGGACTGTCCAGATGAACCTTAGCTTTACTGTGCTTTGACAAAAAGTTTCCTTTTTTGATTCCGTTTGTAAGAGAAGCCCCGGTAGTCGCCTCCCCCTTCGGCATCTTCATGCTGATAGCCTTCTCAAAGAATAATATAGAGTCTTTATAGTTCCTCTCATTATTAATATAATGATCAGCTATTTTTCTAAATATACTTGCACTTACCCTTCTTGTATAGCCATCACATTCCTTGGCAAGATTTGGTTCCAGGTAGCCCTTACTCTTTAAAAAGTCCAATATATCCTGCATTATGGAGGCAGCCTTTCTTTCATTACCGCTAAGATGAGCCACTTCTACCTTTTTGAGCATAAATCTTATCTTGTCTTCATCATACCAGGCATTTCTGGTTTCCTCTCTTCTGCTTTCGGCATATTTGATCAGATCCTCCAGAAGCTTCTCTGCCTGCTTAAACTGTTTATTCTTTGTAAATAATCTGGACAGATTCTCATCTATACTACGAGAACCTCCAAAAGCCTCTTCCATTCTCTGAAGATAATCTATAGCTCTGCCGTATTCGTGCATTATCTCACAGCATCGGGAAGCATTATTATAAGGTGCTGTAGTTTCCTTGGCTTCCTCCTGAACCTTTATAGCCATATCGAAGTCACGGATAGCTCCCATGTAATCACCGGATCTCATTTTAGTAAGTCCCAGACAGTTATGTGCATATGGATTCTCAGGGTCAGCTTCGATTGCTTTCTTCGCATCCTCTGCCGCCTTGGCAAACTCATAGCCGTCAATATACAAAAGCGCTCTTTCTATTCTATAGTAAGAATCATCCACCAGCTCAAGCTGTCTGGTGGCATACTTAACCGCCTCTGTATAGTCCTTCCTGTCTTCATCACGGCCATATCTGTCCTGATAGAGATTCATGAGCCTGTTATTCACGCTCCTGTGATTCTCATCCTTCTTCAGACATTCCAGATACTCATGCTCAGCTTCCTGATACTTCTTCTTTCTGTTAAAAAATTCTCCATATTCAAAGTTAACGGATGCATTTTCAGGATAATGATCAAGCATATATTCATATACAGGAGACGGATCTCTTTCAAGGATTTCCTCAACATCGGTTTTTATCCAAAGCATACGAAGATTATCCGGATTCAATTCCTCGCATTTCTTACAGTAGGTCTCTGCCTCCTTCATTTTGATACGATTCCCATCTTCATCTCTGTAATTCAGATAGAAATATGCTATATCATCATAAAAATCCTCTATATCCTCCAGATCAGTATCATTTTCCTCAACATGCTGTGCTATCTTTTCATATATCTGAGCAGCCTTTTCCTTTTCTCCCTGCTCTTCATATAGTCTCGCTCTTGTCTTCTCCACCAGATCACTGTCAATGCCCACCTGGTCTGCTCTTGCCAGGACGGACTCAGCATCCTTATACTGTTTGAAATTGATAAATACGCTTGCCGCCAGCTCATAGGCAGGAGCATAATTCGGCACATCTCTTATAATATTATAATAATCATCTATAACCAGTTGCGCATCTCTCGCTTCATAAGCAGTTTTCTGCCTGTGAACATATCCCGGAATACAATGATCTGTCATATCTATCATATTGTTCCAGACTTCCATTGCCTCGTCATACTTTCCGACATCATGCAGCAGTCTTCCATAATTTTCAAGATAATACAGCCTTTCATTAAGGTCGTCCGGAATCTCTCTCTCGGCTACCTCAACCGCTTTTTTATAATAATCAATCGCCTTTTCCTGTTCATTTTGCTTGGAATAAGAAAATGCGATAAGAAAATAGCAATAGGAGGATCTCTTTACCCTGCCTTCATCCTTATGGGAAAGCTGCTCTCCTGCACTTCTTTTTGCAAACATTTTATCCAGATTCTCTTCCCACTTCAAAAGATAAGGGATAGCTTCCTCATATCTTCCCTTAGCAAAGTAACCTCTTGCATAAAGATTATTATATCCATAGGAGTTCTCTTCTGTAACATTAGTCTGCTTAAGCAGATCAAATATTTCTTCTGTTCTGTCCAGTCTGAAGAGTGCCCAGCCCAGCTCCACCTTCTCCTTATCGTTCAGCACGCCTTCCTCAAGTTTTACATAATAGTCCTCTGTCATGCAGCTCGCTATTTTTTTCAGCAGAATAACGCCCTGGTTAAAGTTACTGTTCAGATCCAGCGCATCCAGTATTAACTCATTTGCCTCGTCATAATTCTTATAAATGAGCTGTATCTGGCTGCGGCAGTACTTGGTATAGACTGTTTCCACCTTAGCTTCCAGCTTACTGAGAATATCCTCGCATCTGCTGATGATCTCTGCCTTCTCCTCCTCACTGAAGCTAAGCTGCGGATCCATCAGCTCATCAAGTCTTATCCGGAGTGCATTATATGTACCAAAAGGATTATACTCTCCGGCTACAAAGGTCAGATCATCCTTAACTACAGCATCGGCTATTAATCTTGCTTCCTCACGCCTTCCCAGCAGTTCAAGTATGGTAAGCTTTATGCCTGTCTCCTCAGGCTCCCATATAGAAAAGCCTTCCTCATAATTGATAAGTGCACACAGCTTCTGCATTATATCATCAGCTTCCTGCTTATTCTGCTCAAGCTTATTCTTCTTATATTCCTCTATCTCCTCTTCACTCAGTCCATCGGGAATGTTGTCCCTTATATCATCCACCTTAATACGGAAAATGTCATTCAGATAGATCCTTCCCTGTGTAATAGTCCTGACATAAGAATCATCATGAATCCTATACTCAGGCGGATCAAAAGCCTCCGGATCACAGTCTATATCCGTCCTTGATGCCTCTCCCAAAGCATCATAAAACATCTGCTCCATTTCTTCTCTGGACAGAATGCTGCTATAATCAAAGCTATCCTCTATTTCAATATTATTGACTACGAAGCTGATAAAATCAGGAGGAAATATCTCCTTCAAAGCATTCTGACAGCCTACAATATCAAATGTCTTGTCAAACAGTAACCACCATTCATGGGGAATCATAAACCTTTCCATAATTGCTGCCAGAAGTTGTTCTCTTACCTCGTCCGTCGTATCCAGCTCTGTGCAGAGAGGATCCGCGAGCCATTCTTCTATAAGACTATTATCCCTTCTGTTATATATATCATCATAGATCTGTTTGAATCTATGGATATGCCTTTCTATATCAGTAGCATTTTCCTCATCAAATTCCTCTTCATCCGGCTGTCCCTGGTTATTTACTATATTGACAGCTTCCTCGAAGGCTTCTCTCAGTTTCATAAATCCTTCTGCATCATCCTCAGGATTGACCTTTACCAGCTTGGTACGATAAGCTGTGGTTATAGCTTCCAGATCATCTGTCTCTTCTATCTCAAGTATCTTCCATACTTCATTTCTGTCCATATGCCACCTCTAACTTTATTTCTATGCTTTATACTCTATCTTTACTCTAGCTTATACTAATATGCTATATATTTTATCTTTACTTTTCCTTATACCAATACGCTCTATATTCTATCTTTACTCTTCCTTATACCTATATGTTCTATCTTTTATCTTTACTCTATCTTTTACCTATATACTCTATTTACATTCTATAATCTGGTTATATTCTATTTCTTCACTTCTCCTAGAGCTTTTATATCATAGCTC
>DGRT01000154.1 GCA_002391105.1 Lachnospiraceae bacterium UBA4381
TTGTGCCATCAGCCTTAATCATAGCTGCATCAACTGCATATGTATCAGATGCATCAAGACCAACAAGTACATCATTAATAGTTGTATTGATATTCTCTACTGCCTTCTGAACACCCTTTCCAAGATAACGACTCTTGTCGCCATCACGAAGCTCAAGTGCCTCAAACTCACCTGTAGATGCACCACTTGGAGCAGTTCCTCTACCAACGGTACCATCAATAAGATATACCTCAGCCTCAACTGTAGGATTACCTCTTGAATCAAGAATCTCTCTACCAACTACCTTTTCAATTTCAAGATACATTTTATTATCTCCCTTCTAGTTATTTCTTTATATTACTGCCAGAACACGAGAAATCCTCTCATTCTGAGCAGAAAACAACTAACTTTATTTATACCATAACTAACTTTAACTTTCAATATGACAATATGTAAAATTACGAAATTACAGTTTCATTGAGAATCACTCTGTACCTGCCATAGGTTACCTGAACATTTTCATCCTGCGCATTAGTTATCTTCCCATGCTCACTCTTCATATCTATACTGACATCCGAGTTCGTAAAGCTTACATTTGTATCAGCGCCATTTCCGCCATATACATACAGTTCATTTCCACTGCCTGCAAATCTGAAGGAGGATGCCAGAACCACAAAATCAGTAGTTCCATTCAGACCTCCTATACCGATACCCTTATCTGCATTTATATTGATAGCAGAACCCATATCATGGAAATCAGCTCTTACAAAATCGCCATATAAAGTTCCTATGGAAGAAACAAGCTTTGCATTGGCTGTACATTCCACAAAGGAGTCCCATATCTGAACATTGGTATTCTTGTTAATGCTTCCGATACATACACCCTTATTGACCGATATATCCACCGTAACTGAGCAGCTATGCATTGAAAGGGCTAAGCTGCCATTTGCCGAGCCGATTCCTACGCCTTCATCACCGCTTACTCTTATATCGTATTTTCCTCGATTGATGCTCAGTTGTCCGCCAAGGCCGGAGCCTATGCCTATCGCTCTCTGTCCTATAACCTCTATCTTTACTTCCCCGTCCTGATAGAAGTTGACAGCTCCATTACTGCTTTCAGAATCGCCACCGATTCCATAGCTGTTATTGGTCTCATTTATAATAGAAAGCGAGCCTTCTCCTTCTACCAGAAGTCTGGCGGTTTCCGGAACTCTTATACCACCGTCAACCAGATTGTTATTACCTACGAGTCTTAGTGTCAGACTACTGTTTTCAGCCACATCAATACACGGCCGTCCCTTAGTATTGGTCAGATATACATTTTCCAGCGTCACTCTTCCCTCATAGCCTTCCAGAACTATTATATTCAGTCTGGAACGAAGCCCCGGTGTACCAACGATGGTTACATCCCGGAAGGTGGCATCCTTTGAACCGATGATAATAGTAGATTTGTTATCCTTTATCAGATTGCTGACGGAGATGCGGTTTACTCTTCCGGCAATATACTCACGTTCTCCACTGCCATCCTCAAGAGAGGAATGTATATGTTTTATCTCCTGTCTGATCTTTTCATCAATCTCATCTATAATAGTTTCCGAAGGTCTTGCCGTATAGTAGCCCTGAATAAGATCCGCTCCCAGTCTGATAACAGTTTTAAGCTCCTCAGAGGTCTCCACCCCTTCCGCAAGTGCAAGTATATTATTTCCGTGACAGAACTCTATTATATCACGCACAAAATGCTGTTTCTGGGTGCTGCTCTGTATCTCAGTAAGCAGCGACCTGTCTATCTTTACGATATTTGGCATATACCTGAGAAGATTACTTACATTGGAATAACCAGTTCCGTAATCATCAAGCGCAAGTCCGACTCCCAGACTGTCATACTTTTCCTTTAGTCTTTCCAGCTCAACATCCTTCAGTTCCTGCTGTTCTGTAAGCTCTATAACCACCGAACCGGCGTGCTTCCGAAGCTTACTCTCTATGATCGGAATATCCGCAGGATCAAGCTGAATACCGGGGATACTGTTAATGAAAACCTTTCTTTTATCAAATATCCTACTGTTATCTGAAACTATATCGAGAACATTTGAAAAAGTAGCCTTCTCTACATCATCAAGCCTGCCAAGTCTTTCCGCATTTTTTATGATCTGAAGAGGTGGTATCTTCCATTCCGAGCCACTTCGCATAAGCGCCTCATAGGAATATATACTTCCATCAACAGTACTGACGATAGGCTGAAAATGGTATTTAAGCTCATTACTGTCCAGGAGCCTGTCAACCTCATTCATTTCCTCGACATCCTTTTTCGTAAGCTCATAATCCGAGCTTCCCCTGTCGCCTGCTGTCCTGAACTTGACACTTTCCAGACTGGCAACCTTGGACTTAAGAGCATGAATTATTTCCATCCTTCTGAGACATTCCAGCCCTTCACAGACAGAACTTATCCAGAGCCTATATACCTCATCATAACATCTCGGCTCATTACCATAACTGACCATTGCATAACCCAGAGATATATTTTCATGGAAAAGAGGTGTAAATATATATGCCGAAGGGTTCTGCTGCTCATAATAAGGCAGCATCTTCTTAACCTCAAATGTACTGTCCATTCCCAGAACCAGCTCATCATTTTTTTCTCTGTCAAAGCTGAGAGCATTCAGTATATAATTGCTATAGCCCACCTCAGGAAATTCCTTTTCAAGCATGTATTCCGGTAACAGCCACAGATCATTCAGCATTATGGAGAATCTTCTGATGTCCTTAAGCTGATATATATTTTCATATACGCTATTCAGAAAATCATTCAGATTATCTGTACTTGTCATATCCATCAGCATGGTATTATGAATAGAATAATAGCCCTCTTCGGATGTATCTGCGAGCCATCTGCTTCTCCTGTTGTTATTAATATAATCAACCGGCTTTTGTCCACAGCTTTCTCCAACATAGATATCCGGCTCATAATGAGGCTCTCCCGGTTTCTCACCGTTCATCATCTTAAGTACAGATTCAACGGCAAATTCACCATAGTATCTGGAGGGAACTCTGACAGAAGTTAGACTGCTCGGTGAGTTGTAGCCCTCCTCAATCGCTCCATAGCCTGCTATCTTAATATCTTCAGGTATCCTGATGCCCTTTCTTACAAGCTCATCAGCAAGACCGATTGCCATACAGTCATTTGCACATGCAATTGCTTCCGGCAGATGTTCTCTTTCTCTGAAAAGCTCCTCGGCACATCCCGAACCGCTGGTGTACCAGAAATCCCCCCAGAACACACGGTTATCAGCCACCGTTAGACCATGATCCCGCATAGCATCTTTATAAGCTTCCATTCTTCTTATGGCATGTCTATGATTTCTTCGACCTGAGAGATAAGCTATGTCCTTCAGACCACACTTTTCTATCATATAAGAGATGAGACTATATACAGCTAAATATCCGTCCGTCCAGAATGTCCCAAAATACTTACTGTCCGAATCAATCGTCAGCACAGTTCCCTTAAAGGTACTATGTATATGTTCTTCAAGTCTTTCAGCAACTCCCGGTGTCTGAATAGTATCTGACATGATTATTACTGCATCAAACATATCATAATTGATCAGATTGAATATATTAGAGTCGCCTATCTCTCTTTCCTTTGTATTCTGGTATTTAATATACATAGAAAAAACAGAAACCGAATATCCTGCTTCAAATGCTTTCTCCATCGCACCGCTCAGGAACTCTCTCTGATACTGTTCATCAGCCTGGCCAGCTAGAATTGCAATGTTACCTTTTATCACAATCACTTCTCCTCGTACTCACTTAACTCAATAATATCCTCCAGATTGCCGCCACGCTTTATATAATACTTACCACCTTCTACATATATACTACCACAGGAACATCTGACTATCTTTGTCCTGGATTTGGACTCGATTAAATCCCCACATTTACGGCACTTTGCCATATTTTTCAGTATATGTTTCATTTTTCGTAAACCCCTTTTACGTTTGCTTACATCTATCTTTAAGTTTATTATTTTCATAGATTATCGTCAAGCAGAGATTATCATAAGTGAAAGAGCCTCCTGGTTTTATCACGAGGAAAATCTATCCTTTTATGAAAACCCATAATATGCTATAATCGCTTATGGTTTGCTTACAGATGGATATTCAGTAATTATAAATATACAGATGTGAATATTTCTGGGTAATAAGCAGCTACATGTATTGGGAAAATATCTTTATACAAAAGGAGGTTTTAAAAATGTCTAAAGAAATTCCTTATAAAATCTATCTCGAAGAAAATGAGATGCCTAAGCAATGGTACAACGTAAGAGCTGATATGAAGAAGAAGCCGGCTCCTATCCTTAATCCTGCTACTCTTCAGCCAGTCACTGTTGAAGATCTCTCACCTATTTTTTGTGTAGAGCTTGCAAAGCAGGAGCTTGATGATACAACACCATATTTTGATATACCACAGGAAATACTGGACTTCTATAAAATGTACCGTCCATCACCGCTTGTAAGAGCATATTGTCTTGAAAAGAAGCTGGATACACCGGCACATATCTACTATAAGTTTGAAGGCAATAACACATCCGGAAGTCACAAGCTTAACTCAGCCATAGCCCAGGCATACTACGCTAAGAAGCAGGGACTTAAGGGTGTTACTACCGAGACCGGTGCAGGTCAGTGGGGAACCGCTCTTTCTATGGCATGCTCCTACTTTGATCTTGACTGTCAGGTTTATATGGTAAAGGTATCCTATGAGCAGAAGCCTTTCAGACGTGAGGTAATGAGAACCTATGGCGCGAAGGTTACACCTTCTCCATCCATGAATACAGAGGTAGGCCGCAAGATCAATGCCGAGTTCCCAGGAACTACAGGAAGTCTTGGCTGTGCTATATCCGAGGCTGTGGAAGCTGCTACCACTCAGGAGGGTTACCGCTATGTTCTTGGTTCAGTTCTTTCCCAGGTACTGCTTCACCAGTCTGTTATCGGACTTGAAACCAAGGCAGCTCTCGATAAGTATGGTATAAAGGCTGATACAATAATCGGCTGTGCAGGAGGTGGTTCAAACCTCGGCGGACTTATATCTCCATTCGCAGGAGAGATGCTTAGAGGGGAAGCTGATTATGAGATAATTGCTGTTGAGCCTGCATCCTGTCCTTCACTTACAAGAGGTAAGTATGCTTATGATTTCTGTGATACCGGTAAGGTATGTCCTCTTGCAAAGATGTACACTCTTGGAAGCGGCTTCATACCATCCGCTAACCATGCCGGCGGTCTGAGATACCATGGAATGAGCAGCGTCGTTTCCGAGCTTTATGATCAGGGACTTTTAAAGGCAAGAAGCGTTGAGCAGACGAGTGTATTCCAGGCGGCTGAAACCTTCGCCAGAGTTGAAGGAATCCTTCCGGCTCCTGAATCAAGTCATGCTATCAAGGTTGCTATAGACGAAGCACTTAAGTGCAAAGAAACAGGCGAGGCTAAGAACATCGTATTCGGTCTTACCGGAACAGGCTACTTCGATATGGTTGCATATCAGAAGTATAACGATGGTGAAATGAATGATTACATTCCAACAGACGAAGAACTTGAAAAGTCCTTCAGCAGTCTTCCTAAGATAGATTAATAACCGGAAAAATGTGACAAGGGGACAGTCCCCTTGTCACATTTTTTACTGTGGTTCCCAGGAACCCTGCTGGCGAATACCGGTCTTTCTCGCTTCTTCTGTAAGCCTGCTGATATCTTCGTCCAACAGGTCAATCTTTAACGCATCCGACAGTTTCTCCACATAAGATGGCTTTGTGATTCCTACTATTGGAACTGCACCTTTCGCTAATACCCAAAGAACAGGTATCTGCGATCTGTCGATTCCATATTTGTCGGCAATCTCTTTTATCAAATCCAGCAGTCCTTCTATCTTCTTGAATTTGCTCTTGGAAAATGCGAAGTTCCTCATAGAAAATATCGGAAAATGATTCTTGGCATTATATCTTCCTGCAAGCGCACCTTGTTCAAGAACCATATAGGCATAATACGTGATTCCCTTTTGGTTACAGTAGTCGATAATCGGCTGTTGATCATTTCTGAGAAGGCTGAAATGATTCTGCACCGCACCAAGCCTTAGTCCCTGCTTTTCAAGAAATCCCTCGGCATTTTTTATATCAGTCATAGAGACATTTGATATTCCGATATCTTTAATCCTGCCATCCTTCATAAGTGGTACAGCCTCTTTCAGATTTTCGAGCAGATTATTCGGCGTATGTATCCAGAAAAGATTTACAGACTTCACTCCGAGCCGCTCCATACTTTCATTAATGGACTTTTCAAGCGCTCCGCTTTTAAACTTCTTATTCGGGAAATACTTTGTGGAAATAAAGATATTATTTGTGTCATTGATACATTCCCCGAGCAGTCTTTCACATGATCCCATGCCATATACCGCCGCAGTATCCCATTTGAGAAAGCCAAGCTTCACAGCCTTTTCAAAAGTTTTTTTCAGCGTCTCCTCATCATAGCTTTTACCAAAGATCATTTTAGATCCATTATATCCTGAGCCCCATGCCCATGTTCCAATCATCACTTCTCTGTCAGATGTTTTATATATCTCTTTTTCTTTCATGTAGAAACCCTCTTCACATTTAATTTTCTTCTAATTCTACCTCATCCTTCATCGCTCCCCTTATCCTGCTAAGTGACTCTGGTGTGATACCCAGATAAGTTGCTATATATCTCTGAGGTACCCTTTCACTTAAATCAGGGAAGAGTTTTTTGAAATGAATGTATCTTTCAGTTGCATTTTCTACAAGAAATCCATTCTCTCTGTAAATCTTATACCTGATTGCATTTTCCAAAAGTCGAATCCATATATCTTTAAATGAAACATCTTCCCTTATTATCTTTTTTATGGACGCAGTCTCGCAAATCATAACAATGGTTTCTTCAATCGCCTCCCACATGCAATTTCTCTCGGTATATCCAAAAAAGCCTTCATCCATAAACATACTTCCTTCAGGAGCAAAACCTCTGGTGATGTCATTACCATCACCATCTATATAATAGGCACGCGCCACCCCAGACAGAGTAAGTCCTGCGTAGGTTGTATCATCTCCTATAGATGAAAGGATCTCCCCCTTCTTTACTATTCGAAAGTTTGCAATGCTCACTATCTCACTTACCAATTCTTCGCTTATATCAATGTCGTATTTTTCAGCAAATGTCATCAGTTGTTTTACAAAATAATCTTTATCCATAAAATGTCACCTCCCGAAAGAAATAATACCATTACTTTGTTATAAGCGCATTGACATATGTTAATCCGTAAAAATTATCTGACTGTAAGGACTTACAAATCTATTGTTATATATTGCAAATATTTATCATTATCCCGGCTAAAAGCATTTTTTAGAGCATATAACTTTTCTTATTAAGAAGTCCTTTAAGAAAACTTAGATAATTAGACTCACCGGCTACTCTTCACTACTGTCTTCTTCCTGATATTCTCCACTTATATACTGTTCCAGCAGATTCTTATTTGCTTCTATATCAGGTACCAGAACAGACATACCATTTATAGTATCTCCGTAATATGTTCCATCTGCCGGAATACGGTAGCTGTTCATGTTACCACCTGTTATTATTCCCATGCCAACTCTAAGCATACCCATAGTCTTCATATCAGTAGTGATGCTAGGAGCTGCTGTGGTTGCAAGTTTATATCCACTAAGAAGATGGCCATGTTTGATACGGCTGATTGCCGCAGAGATAACATTTCTCTGTCTCTGAGTTCTGTCCCAGTCCGAATTACCTACATACCTCATACGGGAATAGCAAAGAATCTGACTAGGTGTAAGGGTATTTACCCCCTCCTTTAGATCCCACTCTTCGTCTGATATATCATTATTGGAACCAAGACCTGGATTCTCATTCATATACTGGGCTTCCTCAGCAGTAAGCTCTATATCCAGCTCTCCGAGTGCCGTCATAGCTTCCAGAAAACCTTCAAAGTCAACCATTGCATTTCCATCTATTCTTACATTGAAATTCTCTTCAATAGTCTGATCCAGAAGATCGATACCACCGAGTGCATAGGCAGCATTTATACGGTTTCCTCCATATCCGGGAATAGTTACATATGTGTCTCTCATAATCGACGTCATGCTTACAACATTTTTCTTCTGGTTAATGGACATAAGTATCATAGTATCTGAACGCTGATTCTCCTGTCCCTCTCTTGCATCCTGACCTATGAGAAGAATATTCACCACAGAATGTGTCATCGAATCTGCTCTTTTAGAGACCTCTGTATCAATATGATTGAACCTTCTGGTTATATTTACAACTACTGCACCAAGAATAATAAACAGAATAAGAATGATAATAAACAGTCTGAAGAAGAACCTCCTGACAGGATGCTTCTTTCTCTTCATCCTTTTTTCTTCTTGTTTTCTTATCTTCTCCCGCCTTTCGTTCTCATCTCTTATCTCAGCTCTGATACGGGCATCTTCCCTTGCACGTTCCTTTTTATCCTGCCTCTTTGCATTTCTTTCTTCTTTTTCTCGGCTTTTTCTCTCTCTGGCTTCTTCCATTTCTCTTCTGTCCAGTTCTTCGTAGTCATCATCATAATCATCAGAATATCTGCCGCCACGTTCTGAACCTTCGTCATAATATTCGTCATAATATTCGTCGTAAGCCTCTTCATATGTATTTTCAAAATCCTCATCACTGATTAGCTGGTCAGGATCATATGCTCTTTTCCGTGGAACGTAAGGCTCCGGTACTGCCTTCCTTCTTCTCATATCAGGTTCCGGTACTGCCTTTCTACCTCTCATATCAGGTTCCGACGCAGCTTTTCTTCTTCTCATATCAGATTCTGATTCAATATTTCTTCCCCTCATATCATACTCCGGATTTCTTTGTCTTGGTTGAGCACTGTTATCTACTCTGTTAACACCGCGAGTACCTCCCAAGGGATTCTGAATAAAGGCAGAATCCAGATCCGGGTTGTAGCCCTCCGGAGTTGACATAACATCTTCCGAATAATCATAGTCATCGAAAGCAGAGTCATGCGTATATCCGGCAGAATCAGTAAATTCTGTTCTTCCGGTATATCCATCAAACTCATCATAATCATCATATCTACTCATTTAACAATCTATCTCCTTACATATAAGTACTTGCAGCTAATTCCATTTACAGGCTTAATATCATTTAATACCATGTGCAGGTATTACAAGATACCCTGACACCTATAGCATACGGACTACTCAGTTTTCTTTGGAAACTCTCGCCCACTTATAACTGTGTACTATCCAGATCTATCGTAAATGGACCTTCATTTACCAGACTGCATTTCATAGATGCTCCAAAGCTTCCAGTCTCTACTTTAATCTCTATATCCTGAGAAGCATTTTGTTCCTTAGCCCAGTCCCTGCACCTGTCAACTATATAATCATATAGCTTTTCTGCATGTTCAGGTGAGCCTGCCTTTATAAAAGAAGGTCTGTTACCCTTCTTACAATCTGCATAAAGTGTGAACTGTGATACCAGTAATAGCGAACCTCCTACGTCAGCAAGTGACAGATTCGTCTTTCCTTCACTATCTGAAAATATTCTCATTCCCAGAAGCTTCTTTATCATTTTATCAGCAATCTCTTCGTTATCCTCATCACATACACCAATTAAAACAAAAAAGCCCTGGTCTATCGCACCTATTACCTCTCCTTCCACCTCGACTGAAGCTCCGGATACCCTCTGTATTATAAACTTCATAGATTATGAAACCTCCTGTCATCATATTATCATCCAACACACAGAAAGGGTGTCAAAGTGACACCCCGTCTTTATTTGCATGCTAAATATTTCTCTTTCCTGATATTACTGCCTTATCTGTAAGTCGTTATTCCACTGCATCTTCTGAATAAAGCCTATCAATAAGCCGTTATTCCACCGCTTCTTCTGAATAAAGCCTATCAATAAGTCGTTATTCCACTGCATCTTCTGAATAAAGCCGAGCTACCTCAACCAGCTTCAGCTGTATTACCATTAATGCATCTAATATAGCCGGATCAAAATGAGTTCCCTTTTCCTCCTGCATTATCTGTATAGTTTTTTCAAGTGGATAACCTTCCTTATACGACCTCTTGGACATAAGTGCATCAAACACATCTGCCACAGCCATGATCCTTGCAGATAACGGAATACTTTCTCCTGATATTCTTTCAGGATACCCCCTTTTACTGCCATCCCACCATTCATGGTGATAATAAGCAATATCCTCTGCCATTTCAAGATAACTATTATCCTCTGTACTTAGATTGGTATTCTCCAGCATCTTTTTACCCATAACAGTATGAGTTTTTATAATTTCAAACTCTTCATCCGTAAGTCGTCCCGGCTTGTTGAGAATGGCATCCGGTATTTTTATCTTGCCAATATCATGTAGAGATGCAGCTATAGCAAGCGATGAAATATAATCATCTGTAAGAATATCCGTATATTTGCCTTCAGCCCTCAGCTCCAAAGCCAGAAGCCTGCAATACTCAGAGGTTCTCTTAACATGATAACCAGTAACCGCATCCCTGCTTTCCACAATATCTGCAAGTGTATTAATCAGATTAACCTGCATAACAGATATCTGCTCCGCCTGGGCTGTAGTCATATCAATATATTCATCAATATCCTTAACAGTCTTTGATAAAGCCTTATAAAGCTCTTCTATCTCATTTCCCGTTTTAATATCCAGAGACTCTATCTTTCTTACAGATTTATCTCTTCCGGAATTACTATCATAGGCAAACCGCTTCATCTCCTTCGCCATACTGTGAAGCGGATTAACTATAGTACTGTCTGCAAGCACCATGGTAAAGGAAACTATACACATGAGAAGTCCCAGAACAGCAGACAGCATCTTACCACTATAAAGAAGTGTTTCTGTTCTGATATGGGCTATATCATAGGTTCCATCCGGAAAACCTGTTACCTTCGCCTCCATATAGGTCTTATATGATACAAAGAATGCTATGAGTACAATCGCCAGACCGGCTATCATAAATCCTACTGAGATCTGAGTACGAAGCGAGCTTCTTCTTTCCATATCTTCCTTGGAAAAATGTCTTCTGATATTCCGTCCGGAAATAATGTCCAGAGCTTCCCTTACCTTAGCAGGCGTCAGCTTAACAAGAATAAATGCAATAATAATAGATATAAGCTTATCAGGAATCTCAACTGTATAATCCCCGATAATCTGAGCTAACAAAACAGGAATCCCTTTATTGTGAATTGCACTAACCACCGGTGATGCCACATTTTCTCCAATAGAAAATGCAAATAGTATATAGGTCAGCAAAGAACACGGAATACTAAGCAGCAAGTAAAACGGAAGCAGTATGAATATCTTCCTGAACTTATCAAAACAGCCCTTCTCTGCCCCCATTCCTGCTATAAGAGCAATAAGGACATTTATAGTTCCGTAATAGAAGGTAGATGTATCTGTAATTCCACCAATCATGTTAGTAATAAAACCAACCATCATTCCGGGAAATACACCACCTATAGCCGCTATGAATATAGTTCCGATGGAATCAAGATATAAGGGCAATCCAAGAAGAATGGAAGTATCAGATATAATACGGTTTATCAGTACTCCCAGAATTATAATACCTATAGTATATAATATGTTTTTTCTTGAAACTGCCTTCATCCAATTCACCCTGAAAGATTATGTTTATTCGGACTCTATAACTATAATTATCAGAACTCTGTATCAAACACTTTCGAAATAACCAGCATAATGTCAGTCAATCTTTAAAATGAACCATTTAGTATTTTATCACATTTTTTCTATAATTTGTACTGTTGATTATCTATTCTGTGGCTGTACATAATTATCTATTCTGTGGATGTACATGGTTATCTGTTCTGTGGCTGTACATGATAATCTATTTCATAACCGTATTTCAGTACAGATGCAGATAATAAAAAAAGGATGCCACCTATACATAGATGACATCCCCAAAAAGAAAGGAGACAAAAACAACCTATCAATCATTATTAAGTAATTCACAAAGCTTTTCATATATAAAAGAAACACTTTGCTCTCTGACTATATTTCTGCCTGGATTTCCGAACTGCTGCGTATAGCTATATACGTCACCATTAATGTATATTCCGAAGCATACCATCCCAATCGGCTTCCCCGGTGTTGCTCCAGTCGGTCCGGCTATACCTGTGATACCTACTCCGACCTCAGCACCCATAGCAAGTGCTGCTCCTTCAGCCATCTCTTTTGCAACCTCTTCACTGACCACACCAACCGCATCTATAGTTTCCTGCTTTACACCAAGATACTTTACCTTAGCCTCATCTGCATAGGTAACAAAGCTGACATCCAGAACACTTGATGCACTGGGAACATTCACCAGCTTAGCAGCAGCCATACCTGCGGTACATGATTCGGAAAATGTTATATGATACCCTTTCTGCATCAGATACTCTACTAATTTATACTCAAGGTTATTTGAATCCATCATACAATCTCCCATATCTATATATCTATATATTTATATATCGTTTTTAAAGTCATAAAAGAGGTATATCTCAACTGGATCGCATAGTCACCGAAAGACGGACTTCCGGAGTTATACCTCAACCACATCTTCGTCATCGAAAGACGGGCTTTCGGAGATATACCTCAACCACATCTTAGTCACCGAAAGACGGGCTTCCGGAGATATACCTCAACCACATCTTAGTCATCAAAAGATGTGCTTCTGGAGTTATACCTCAACCACATCTTAGTCATCGAGAAGATATACCTCAAGTACATTCCTCATCCATGGAGTATTCTTGATTCTCCTGAATGCCTGCTCCTCTACCTGTCTTATCCTCTCACGACAGACACCAAACTGCTTACCTATATCCTCAAGCGTCATAGTGTCTTCACCCATAAGACCATAGTGATGCTTAAGAATATATGCCTGTCTGCCTGTCAGATGATCCATAACCTTATTGATACTGTTCATCAGATCAGTTCTGGTTATAGAATCCTCAGGTCTTACAGCAGTACTGTCCTCAATCATCTCCATAAGAGAAGTTGACTCATCTTCATCTATTGTTGCATCAAGCGAACATGCATCCACATTATAGCTTCGCAGCTTACGAACTTCCTTAAGACTTAAATCAAAATGCTCTGCTATCATTTCATCTGTAGGATGCTTTCCAGTCTCTACAAAGACTTCGTTGATATACTTATTAAATTTTCTAAGCATTTCGTGCTTATGCACCGGAAGCTTAATCACAGTGACACTCTTATCCCTAAACCTGGTCATCGACTGCTTTATCCACCAGGTAGCGTAGGTTGAGAATTTGAAGCCCTTAGTTACATCAAACTTTTCAGCCGCTATGATAAGTCCTTCATTACCCGCCTGAATAAGATCCATCTTTGCAATCCTATAGATACGGGAATACTTATTAGCAAGCATATAAACCAGTCTCAAATTACCCTCCACCAGAGAGTTTCTAGCCTCAAGTCCTTCTCTTATCACTGTCTCAAGCTCAGATACTGTCTCTGCACTAATTTCTGATATTTCATTTTCAGAGAGGCTCTCCTTTGCAACAGCTGCAGCAAGAACCTTTTCGCCAAGAGACTTCTCTTCAGCCTCAGTAAGAAGCTTAATGCTTCTCATATCAGCCGCATACTGCTTCTCAATATTAATCAGGTCAGAACAGTATTCTTCTTTTGTGTCAGCTTTATCTGTCCTTACCTTTGAACCGGAATCCGCTCTCTCTCTGTTTTCTCTTTCCATATAATCAGTATCATAGTAATCGTCATACTTATCTGAATCTTCATAATCATCTGAATCTTCATAATCATCAGATTCCCCCGAATCCTCTGATGTATCTTCTTCATCATCTGTTTCATCTTCATATACTTCAAGTCCTTCAAGTTCTTCCATTATCTCGTGAAGTTCCTCTAAATTAGGCTCTTCTATTACAGAATCTGATGAAGAATGAGCATTGTTACAGGTTGCAATAGTACGAGTAGAATTATTGTTCTTCATAATGTTAACCTCCAAACATTTAAACAGGAAAATTCACCACGGTATCATTTACAAAAAACAGTATAACGCTCTATTAAATTAAAATCACTGACCTGGTAGGCTAATTTAATAAATCTTTTTATAAGAACTCTATACCTACCATAGTAAGCCCGCAAGCAGGTGCAGTTTCACCGGCAGCGGCTCTGTTGCCTGATTCCAGGCTGATACTTACATCCTCTACCTCTTTTAAGCCTGAGCCTACAGCAAGCAGGGTGCCCGCAATTATTCTGACCATATTATATAGAAACCCGGAGCCCTTTACTCTTATCGTAATGAGCCTTCCGGATTCATTCTCCGGATGCTCTTCCAATATATCTATACTATAGATAGTCCTGACAGTTGTACTCGCCTGATATCCGGCAGCGGCAAAGGCAGCAAAGTCATGTTCTCCAACCAGCAACGCCGCCGCTTCCTTCATCTTTGCTATGTCAAGCTTTCTATAGGTAAAATGTGTATATCTTCTTCTGACAGGACTGGGAAATGCAGCATTCCATATCCTGTACTCATAGGTCTTCCTGCTGTCAGTATGTCTCGGATGAAAATCCTCTGCCACCTGAACCGATTCCCATACCCTTATATCCTGAGGAAGAGAATTATTCATTACATAGCATAGCTTTTCCGGAGGAATCCTGGACTCAGGAACATCAAACACGCATACATTTCCGAGAGAATGTACACCTGCATCTGTACGGGAAGCACCTATAACCTTTATATCATTTTTATAAATATCACTAAGAACCTTATTCAGTTCTCCTTCAATGGTTTTCTCCTCCGGCTGATACTGCCATCCGCAGTAATCAGTACCATCGTATGAGACCCTAAGCATTATCCTCATAATAACCTCGAATTATGTAAACCAAAATCTGTGAGGCGTCCATTCGTCTCCAGCCGTCATGAAAGGCGCTCATCTTCTTTATTCTCTGTAAAAATGAAAAACCCTTTTTTTATTTTTTCTCTTCTGAGAATAAAGGGTCTTCATAGTCAAAATATTTTATTTAAGCAATATATTACTGAGCAGAGCTGCCAGCATAAATATCATAAAGATCACACTAATAACCTTATCTGTCATCGTCAGTCTAAGCGGTACGTAAACATTTCTCCTTCTTGTAGAGCTGTACTGTCTTTTGTCCATCGATTCATTCTGCTTTCTGGTTCTTGCCACGGCAGCACTGATATTGGGAAAGGCAAGTAACATTTCTTTATAATATCTGCTGAATATCGTTCCACCCGGATCTACACCTCTTGCAAGCTGCGCCTTTCTCGCCCTTCTCTTTTCCCTCATTACCTTTGAAGGAAAATCAAGTACGCTAAAGATGAATCTTGTCGTTCTGGCTCTAAGACCAAAGCCCAGTGCCAGACCATCTATCACTTCCCCCTGCTTTATATTCTTCTCTATCGCTATATATACAAGAGTAAGCATCAGCAGCTTAAGCATTATATATAATCCAATCCTTGCCGGAAGAATTATCATAAATATTATTCCCAGCACCAGCCACAGCAGGATAAGAGCTATAGAGTTCTTAATCAGGGGTTTAACACCGGTTCGGCATAAGATTATTATAAGAATACCCATCATAAAGCTTATGATTACCGGAATAAGTTTCCAGGAAAATGCAGTTGCAACAAACAGCATGAGGGCAATATGAAGTTTTGTTCTTGGATCATAGGATTTGAGAATATCTATCCTTCTACCGTTATTATACATTTTCCCTCTCCACATAATGCTTCAATGATATTACGAATAGACTCGCCATAATGTATATCAAGTCCTGCATATGGCTCATCTATCAGAAGAAAATCAGGCCCAAGCGCAAGCGCTCCGGCTATGGAAACAAGCCTCTGCTGACCAAAGGATAGATTCATAGGAGACTTAAGCCACAGAGAATTATCAACTCCCACAAATTTCAGGACTGACTCTGCCATATCTCTGGCTACACTCTTGGGATGACCATCACTGATAGGACCGAACATTACATCATCCAGCACTGTACCCTCTACGAAGCCATCCTCAGAGTACTGGAACACATATCCGATCTTAGCTTTTTCACTCATGAATATCTCACCTTCGACCTGCTTTAAGAGACCTGCTATCAGTTGAAGGAATGTAGTCTTACCACTTCCGGATCGCCCGGAAATTCTATAAGCACAGCCACATTCAAATCTCATATTAACCCTGTCAAACAACATTCTGCTGTCTTTATAATATCCAAAGGAGACATTTCGGAGAGTTATCCCCTGCTGATATTCATTTCCTTGAATATACTGTGTGATGCGTATATCATTCTGCCCCTCGACTGTAACAGAAGCATTTTCTGAATTACTATCCATATTAGCAGAAGAATTATCTCCCAAGGCTCCGAAATCCTTACTAGATTTACCAGATGATCTGTCATTATTATCATCATTGGAAGTATCTTCATAGGAACCAACAGGCATAGCATCTGCATCTATCTCATAAAGCCCACCATATCTCATCTCATAAACCCTGTCCATGAGAAGAAGATCCTGCTTTTTCTTGGATATAACTATAAGTGTTGTTCCCCTGCTTCTGGCGATACGGACTATTCTTTCCATATATTTTCGAGAGGCATCCTTATCCTGCATTGACATAGCTTCATCAAGTATCAGAAGCTCCGGAGAGGTCATAAGGACAGATACCAGAGCCACTCTCTGCTTGGTACCGCCACTTACAGTGCTGTAACCACTGCTTCCAATACTCTCAAGGTCATAGCCCTTAATATAAGATGTTATCTTCTTTTTAATATTTTCCGCCGAAACTCCCCGGTTCTCCATACCGAATACTATATCTCTTCCGATATTTTCAAAAACGATACCCTCAGAAGGATCCTGATAAACTATCCCACTCATTCTCCTAAGCTTTTCTCTATCAAGCTGAGAATATGGATCGAGCCCTCCTATTAGAACCTGACCAAGAGCCTCAGGTCTGGAAATACCTGCAAGAAATCTTGCAAATGTACTTTTGCCGCATCCACTAACTCCTGTAATGCCAATAATCTCCCCCTTATCAACATTAAGAGCGAGACTGCTATCCGGTACAGACGGTAACCTAAGTTGTGAAATCTTTATATATGGAACCATTAAAATAACCTATCTTATTTGATTACTATAGAACTATTATGGCTTTAACATAAACCATAGCTTAGGGTGATGTAAATAAGAGTAGCAAACAACAAAGAAAATAGTGAGTAGGTTTTTAGATAATCAGAAACTATATAGAAAAAATGGAAATATTATAGAAACGTAATTAGATTTATAATATTAATGAGTGTGGCACCCACAAAAACTGCAGATGCCACACTTAATATAAACAGTATCAATAATTAATTATACCAGCTCAAGTATAACTTCAAGAGCTCCATCACCCTTTCTCTGGGCAATCTTGATAATTCTGGTATAACCACCCTTACGATTTGCATACTTTACAGCATACTCATCGAAAAGCTTCTCAGTAAGATCAACCTTAGCCATAGCCTTCTTCTTACCTTCAGCTCCCTCTGGGATTTCAGATACAGGATAAAGAACCTTAAGCATCTCTCTACGAGCATGAAGTCTTGAAGGGCTATCCTTCTTTACAGTCTTTTCAACTGTATCGTAAACAGTAACCTTCTTACCATCTACAACTTCCTTTACTCTCTTGCCATCCTTATCCTTACGAGCTTCCTTAGCCTGAACCTTAACCTCTTCGTAATTATCCTTTTCCTTAATTGCAAGAGTTATAAGGTGCTCAGCAATCTTACGAACTTCCTTGGCTCTAGCCTCAGTAGTCTTAATCTTGCCATGATATATAAGCTGTGTAACCTGATTTCTAAGAAGTGCCTTTCTCTGATCAGACTTCTTTCCAAGCTTTCTATACATTGCCATTTTGTTTTCCTCCTTACCTGCGGTCTAGCCGCGGTCTTCACTGTGCATACTAAATCCGTTTTTATAAAACGACTTCTGCGTGAGTGGTGTTATAATTATTCTCCGTTATTGAGTGAGAGGCCAAGTTCTTTAAGCTTAGCAAGTACTTCCTCAAGTGACTTACGTCCAAGGTTACGTACCTTCATCATCTCATCAGGAGTCT
>DGRT01000107.1 GCA_002391105.1 Lachnospiraceae bacterium UBA4381
CTGATACACATGGATATAATACAAGGGATTATGGTCTTATAGATAAGAGACTGGGAACCAATGAGGATTTTAAGAAGGTGGTTGAAGAGCTTCACGCAGCCGGAATCAAGGTTGTGCTGGACGGTGTATTTAACCATGTAGGACGCGGGTTCTGGGCATTTCAGGATGTTCTGGAGAAGAGATGGGACAGCCCGTATAAGGACTGGTTCCATATATCCTTTGATGGTAATTCAAACTATAATGACGGACTCTGGTATGAGGGCTGGGAAGGAAACTATGATCTGGTCAAGCTGAATCTTCAGAATCCGGCTGTAGTGGATCATATATTTGACAAGATTAAGTACTGGGTTGACTACTTCGATATAGATGGTCTGAGACTTGATGTGGCTTACTGTCTGGACAAGGGCTTCATACATAATCTCAGGGAATATACAGCAGGTCTGAAGCCTGAGTTTCTGCTTCTGGGAGAGCTTCTTCATGGTGACTATGCCCAGTTTGTAGGTCCCGGAATGCTTGACAGTTGTACTAACTATGCATGCTACAAGGGTCTTTACTCAAGCTTCAACTCCATGAATATGTTCGAGATCATTCACTCTCTTATGCAGCAGTTCGGTCCGGAACAGTGGTGCCGTTACAGAGGAATGCACCTTATGAGCTTCGTGGATAACCATGATGTTACAAGAATAGCCAGCATATTAACGAACAAGAAGCATTTGCCTCTTGTATATGCTCTTTCCTTTGGAATGCCCGGCTTCCCATGTGTTTATTACGGAAGTGAATGGGGAACAGAGGCACGTAAGGAGGAGGGAGATCCTGCCCTCAGAGCCTGCTTTGAAAAGCCTGAGTGGAATGAGCTTACAGACTTCATCTCAAAGCTTGCTGAGATAAAGAAGGAAAGTGAAGCACTTAATTATGGCTCCTTCAGAAGCGTGGTTCTTACCAATCATCAGTGCATCTTTGAGAGAAAGACAGATAATGAGAGGATAATGGTTGCGATAAATGCTTCTGATCAGCCTTATACAGCGCATTTTGATGCCGGCTGCGGACAAGCGGAGGAGCTGATAACAGGAACGCTGCATGACTTTGGCGGAGGCTCGGAGCTTGCTCCTTATTCAGCAGAAATATGGAAGATGGAAAGGTAACATACAAGTTAACTTTTTGTTGTAAATACAAGGCTAAGGTGGTAAAATGTCTCTGTCTTTGGGCTTGTGGGAAACAGCCTACTGGATAAAGATATTTTAGAAGGAGCAGATAGATATGTCACAGAAGATTGTATTTAATTTTGAGAATACTAAATTTAAGGCAAGTGATGCAGAGGTTCAGGCTATTAAGCCAAGGGTTGAAGCTGCATATAAAACACTTGTGGAAAAAACAGGTGAGGGAAATGATTTCCTTGGCTGGATAGATCTTCCGGTTGATTATGACAAGGAGGAGTTTGCAAGAATCAAGTCAGCAGCAGCTAAGATTCAGAGCGATTCAGATGTATTACTGGTAATAGGAATCGGTGGTTCCTATCTTGGCGCAAGAGCAGCAATCGAGGCTCTTCGTCATGGCTTTTATAACAGCGTATCTAAGGAGATTCGTAAGACTCCGGAGATTTATTACTGTGGAAACAACCTCAGCTCTACATACATTTCCGAGCTTGTAGAGGTTATCGGGGATAGAGATTTCTCTGTAAATGTTATCTCCAAGTCCGGTACAACAACAGAGTGTTCAGTTGCATTCCGTCTCTTCAAGGAAATGCTTGAAAAGAAGTATGGTAAGGAAGAGGCTGCAAAGCGTATCTATGCTACAACAGATAAGGCTCGTGGAGCACTTAAGACACTTGCTGATTCAGAGGGCTATGAGACATATGTTGTTCCTGATGATGTTGGCGGTAGATTCTCAGTTCTTACTGCAGTTGGACTTCTTCCTATAGCTGTAAGCGGTGCTGATATAGACAAGCTGATGGAGGGGGCTGCAAATGCACGTGAGTACTGCCTGTCAAAGAGCTTTGATGACAGTGATGTACTGAAGTATGCAGCAGTAAGAAATGTGATGTATGAAAAGGGACTGGGTATGGAGATACTTGGTAACTTCGAGCCTGCTCTTCACTATGTAACAGAGTGGTGGAAGCAGCTTTATGGAGAAAGTGAAGGCAAGGATGGCAAGGGTATCTTCCCTGCAGGAGTTGATTTTACTACAGATCTTCATTCACTTGGTCAGTTTATTCAGGATGGAACAAAGAATCATTTTGAGACTTTCATAAATGTCATCAATCCTCGCAAGACTGTTGTTATGCAGGAAGAGGCTGAGGATCTGGATGGACTTAATTATCTTGCCGGCAAGGAAGTTGATTTTATTAATAAGTGTGCTATGGAAGGAACCATACTTGCCCATGTTGATGGTGGAGTTCCAAACATCCGTATAGATATGGAGACCATTGATGAGCTGAGTCTTGGAGAGCTTTTCTATAAGTTTGAGTTCGCCTGTGGCGTAAGCGGTTATACACTTGGTGTTAATCCATTTAACCAGCCGGGAGTTGAGAGCTACAAGAAGAATATGTTTGCTCTTCTTGGAAAGCCCGGATTTGAAGAGATGACCAAGGAACTTCGTGCCAGACTTGGTAAATAAGACTAAAGATTCATGATAAGAAGTCAATGGGATCTAATCTCATTGACTTTTTTATATATGAATGCTTATACCTGAATTTGGTAAGAGATACGACTATTATATATGATATAAGGTGAACCATGAGCACAGAAGAAAGATTTGAACTTATAGCCCCCTGTCATTTTGGACTGGAAGCAGTTCTGAAAAAAGAGATACAGAGTCTTGGATATGAAATAACGGAGGTAGAGGACGGAAGAGTAACCTTTGCCGGACCTGTATCTGCTATAGCCAGAGCCAATATCAATATCAGGACCAGTGAGAGAATACTGTTAAAATGCGGCCAGTTCAGAGCCACAACCTTTGATGAACTGTATGAAGGTGTGAAGCATATACCCTGGGCAAGAATCATTCCGAGAGATGGAAGATTCTGGGTTACAAAGGCTACTACCAATAAGTCAAAGCTTTTTAGCGAGACTTCTATTCAGTCCATTTCCAAGAAGGCAATGGTCGAAAGTATGAGTAGTACATACCATATCAATCATTTTACAGAGGACGGTGAGGATTATCCGGTCCGTATATTCATCAAGAAGGATATCGTTACAGTAGGACTTGATACAACCGGTGTGTCTCTTCATAAAAGAGGCTACAGAAAGCTGGTTGGTAAGGCTCCTATCTCGGAGACGCTGGCGGCGGCACTTATAATGCTGACACCCTGGAGAGAAGACAGGCTTCTGGTTGATCCCTTCTGCGGAAGTGGTACATTTCCCATTGAGACAGCCATGATAGGGGCGAATATAGCACCCGGAGTTAATAGAGACTTTACCTCCTGTACATGGGAGAAGCTGCTCAGCAGGAAGATATGGTATGATGCCTACGATGAGGCAAGGTCACTGGAAAAAACGGATGTGGATATGCATATACAGGGCTATGATCTGGATTCACAGATAATCAAATGTGCCATGCAGAATGCAGAGGATGCAGGGGTCAGCCGGTATATTCATTTTCAGGCAAGAGGTGTAAAGGATCTCAGCAGTCCGCGCTCCTATGGGTTTATTATAACCAATCCTCCGTATGGAGAGAGACTTGAGGACAAGGAAGCTCTGCCGGAGCTATATAAAGTGATAGGAGAACGATACAGGAGTCTGGATAACTGGTCTATGTTTCTGATAACCTCCTATGAGGAGGCGGAAAAGTATATAGGCAGAAAGGCAGACAAGAACCGTAAGATATATAATGGAATGATAAAGTCGTATTATTATCAGTTTATGGGTAAGAAACCGCCAAAGAGGGACAAATGAGAAAACTGCTGATTTTCATGCTTCTAGTGGTATCAGTGCTGCTGGTACTTATGTATCTTCCCGGTGATTCTCCAAGACATATAGAGAAGGGGATAAGGTACGAAAATGCAGTAGATACGCTGGTGCAGAAGAAACTGGAATATATTCAGGAAAATGGAATAGAGATAAGGCTTGAGAATAAGAGCCTGAGGACATTTGGCTATAAGATCATGATGAAGGAAGGGACAAGCCTCATGGCTTCAGAACGCTTTCTGGAAGATATCATGGGCTGCTCTGTTCTGATATACAGGAATGGGGATGTCAAGGTGTGCAGAGCCAGAACTACTCTGGACTATAAGTCTTCTGAGGTTGAAAAGACAGAGGATGGAGAGATATATATACCGATCTCCGACTATATAAATCAGTTGGGCTATCAGGTAAGCTTTTCATTTGTGGAAGATTATGTAAACTTCAAAAACACAGATGGCGGTAAATATCTTCCTGAAGCCTACGACATGAGGGACTATGGAAGAGTTACTCCTGTGAAGGATCAGGGAAGCTATGAAACCTGCTGGGCATTCTCTTCTCTGGCAGCACTGGAAACTGTAAATATGCCCTATGAGGAAAATGATTTTTCAGAGGATCATATGTCCAGAAGTAATGATTTCAGTCTGGAGCTGAAGGATGGTGGCGATCACAGTATGAGCATAGCTTATCTTGCCTCCTGGAAGGGACCGGTTCGTGAAGAGGACGATCCATACGGAGACGGAGTATCAGATGACAGTCTGAAGTCCGTCAAGCATCTGAAGGAAGCACTTATAATAGATAAGCGTGATGACGATAAGATAAAAAGTGCTGTGTTCAAATATGGCGGTGTTGAGACCTCGATATATATATCAATGACCTATGGAAATGAAGGCTCTGAATATTATAATAAAGAAACGGCAAGTTACTATTATGATGGAGATGAGGAACCTACACATGAACTTGTTATAGTCGGATGGAATGACCATTATCCCAAGGAAAACTTTGCTAAAAAGCCTAAGGGGGATGGGGCATACATCTGTAAAAACAGTTGGGGTGAAAAGTTTGGAGACGATGGATATTTCTATGTGTCCTATGAGGATGTAAATATATGCAGTAAGTCTATAGTATATACCAAGCTTGATGATGCTGATAATTATGACAATATTTATCAGACGGATCTGCTGGGATGGGTTGGTGCCATGGGCTATAAGTCTGAATCAGCCTATATGGCAAATGTATATACTGCCGGAGGAGATGAAACCCTGAAGGCCATATCCTTCTATGCAACCGGTCCTGAGACTACCTTTAAGGTGTTCATAGTGCCTGAATATAAGGATGAGACCTCGCTCAACTCAGGCAGAAAGGAAATCGGGAAGGGAGAAACCCGTTATGCCGGGTACTACACCGTAGATCTTTCCCAGGATATAAAGCTTAAGAAGGGACAGCGGTTTGCCATAATAATGAGTGTTAAAACGCCCGGAAGTGAGAGGCCTATTGCTATAGAGTGTGATGGAGGCGACAGAACCGAAGGTGTTGACCTGACAGACGGAGAGGGCTTTATAAGTGCCAGAGGAGCTGTCTGGGAAAGCGCAGAGAGTGAAGAGGCAAATGTCTGCCTGAAGGTTTTTACAGATAATACGAATAATTAAAAGAAGGGAAATAATAAAATGGAAAAACTTGTATTCGCTACCGGTAATATGAATAAGCTGAGAGAGATAAAGGAAATCCTTTCAGGAATAAATCTGGAGATTGTTTCCATGAAGGAAGCAGGAGTAGATATAGATATAGTTGAAGATGGAGATACCTTTGAAGCAAATGCACTAATCAAGGCAAGGGCTGTCAGCAAGGCATGTGGTGCCATGGCGGTTGCTGATGATTCCGGACTTGTAGTTGATGCACTCGGTGGTGAGCCGGGGGTATATTCGGCAAGATATATGGGAGAGGATACCTCTTACGATATAAAGAATCAGGCCATTATCGACAGGCTTGAGGGGGTTCCGGATGAAGAGAGGACTGCCAGATTCGTTTGCGCGGCGGCTCTTGTTTTTCCGGATGGCAGAGAGTATGTTTTTAAAGAGGCTATGGAAGGAAGAATAGGATATGAAATAGCGGGTGAAAATGGATTTGGCTATGATCCGATATTCTATCTCCCTGAATATGGTAAGACCTCTGCTGAGATTTCTCCTGAAGAGAAAAATGCTATCAGCCACAGAGGTAAGGCTATGAGAGAAATGGCGGAGTTCTTACGAGGAAATCAGATATGATAAAAAAGATACTTATTGTAAGTGATTCTCATGGAAAAAGCCTGAATGTAAAAAAGGCAATTGACAGGGAATACCCGGATATGCTCATTCATCTTGGAGATATAGAAGATGATCCGGATGAGGTGTGTGACTGGCTGAATGATGCGGCAAGGGTCTGGAATGCTTCTGGAAAGGCTGATAATGAGAGAATAGCCTTGCCTGTCCCTGCTGTATTTATTCAGGGAAACTGTGACAGATATGGAGGAGACATTCTCAGAAAAGTAGCGGTATTTGACCTGAATGACCACAGGTTTTTCTGCACTCATGGTCATAGGCAGGGTGTTAATTACGGACTGGAGAATCTTATGTACACAGCTATGGAAAATGACGCAGATATAGCTATGTATGGTCATACGCATATACCCTTTGATGATGATTATGATGGTGTAAGGATACTGAATCCGGGAAGCATATCTCTTCCAAGGGGAGGCAGTAATAAGAGTTATATGGTAATGACCTTTGATGCGGAAGGCGGGTTTGAAGTGGAGCTTAAGGAATTATAGATATAGTGCGGCTTGAAACCGGTTATATGAATAATGCAGTCTGAAATAAGTTGTAGGTATAGAGAAGCTTGATAATAAGAAGGTGAAGGATATAGGTACATTTATTGTATTCAGGTTATAGTATAGAAGGCAGGATCGGTATGAAAAAAGGTGATGTTATAGAAGGGGTTATAGAAGAATACAGCTTTCCTAACAAGGGAAGCTTTATTCATTTCGAAGAAAATGAGCAGGCTCCGGACGGAAGGATAGAACGTAAGGTTGCAGTGAAGGGAGCACTTCCCGGACAGGCGGTAAAGGTTAGAATAAAGAAGAAAAAAGAGGGTAAGGCAGAGGGGATTCTTCTTGATGTAGTTAAGAAGTCACCGTTGGAAACCAAGAAGCCTATGTGCGATCATTTCTATGAGTGTGGCGGATGTACTTATCAGACCTTTGCATATACTAACCAGCTTAAGCTTAAGGAAAAGATGGTTAAGGAAGTTCTGCAGATAGATTCCTTTGATGATGATTTTATATGGGAGGGGATTCTGTCCTCACCATCACAGTTCAGGTACAGGAATAAGATGGAATTTACATTTGGCGACTATGAAAAGGATGGACCTCTTACTCTGGGACTTCATAGGAAAAACTCTACTCATGATATACTCAGTATAGATTCCTGCGCTATAGTAAATCCGGTATGGAATCAGATTCTTAAATATACCCAGAATTTTTTCAGGAGATATGCTGTTCCGCATTATAATAAACGTACACATGAAGGAATACTTAGAAATCTGGTTATAAGAGAATCCAAGTCTGATGGCAGTATATTGGTAAATCTGGTAACAACTACTCGCATGAAGATAGATGAGAATACCAGAAATAATTTATGGAATGAAAAAAGAAGTGAAACGGTAGATGAACTGCATCTTCCGGAATATGTGGCAGGACTTCTCAGTCTGGGTGATGAACAGCCCAGAGGACTGGATGGTTACTCTTCATACGGATACAGTAAGGGGAGCGGTGATTATTATGGAGTAGGAGGTTCTTCCGGAATCAACGGAGGAGCTTATAGAAATAAAATGGGAACAGGTACATTTAACTCGCTGTCTAATTATAGCAGGATAGCCGGTGTGCTTTACACAGAATGTGATACACTTGCAGATGCGATAATACCTGATTCAGTTACAGTGTTATATGGAGATGGTCATCTTATGGAGGAGGTGCTTGGGCTTAAGTTCAAGATATCGCCATTTTCATTTTTCCAGACGAATACAAAAGGTAGTGAGGTGCTTTACGCCAAGGCAAGAGAGTATGCCCTGGAGGCTATCTCCCGTAAATACAGGGCGGAGGCTGCTTCTGTAGCTGAAGGTAATGATGGAGCAGCGGGAGATAATAATATACCAGCGAATGAATCGGATAGGAATGCAGGCGAGGCAGTAAGAGATAATTATAAACTTGTGAGAGAATCGGATAAGAATGTAGGCGAGGCAGTAAGAGATAATTATAAACTTGTGAGTGAATCGTGTATAAATGCTGGCATGGCAGGTGGAGAGAAGAAAGCCGGTGTTATATATGATCTATATAGCGGGACGGGTACTATAGCTCAGTTAATGGCTCCTGTGGCTGATAAGGTATATGGTATAGAGATTATAGAGGAGGCTGTGGAGGCTGCAAAGGAGAACGCTAAGCTGAATAAGTTAAGTAACTGCGAATTCATAGTCGGAGATGTGCTGAAAAAACTGGATGAGCTGGAAGAAAAGCCGGATCTAATAATACTTGATCCCCCAAGAGACGGAGTGAATCCTAAAGCGCTCATGAAAATACTTTCTTATGAGGTGGATTATTTGGTTTATATAAGTTGTAAACCGACTTCTCTGGCAAGAGATCTTGAAATATTTAAGGCAAATGGTTATATACCGGTGAAAGGGTGTTCAGTGGATATGTTTCCTAATACACAGCATGTGGAGTGCGTAGTATTGATGTCAAAGAAAGAAATTAGAAATCACTGAACACTTTGTTTTCAATGAGGATTGTTTTTCTATATTTCCTAATTATTGATACTGTCAATATATTTGCATTGAGTAAAGGAGTTTGGGTATGGAATTGTATGTAGAAAATAAAACTTTGATCGGCATAAAAAATACTACTAAGGAAGAATCCTGCTTGATTATCCCTTCAGGAATTGAGAACATAGCGGCATGTGCATTTAAAAGTTCAGGTTTTCAAAGAATCATCATTTCTGAAGGTGTAGAAACAATTGAAGATGAGTCTTTTTCTTCGTGCCAATATTTGGAGACCGTTGTCATTCCAACTACATGTAAAAAGATAGGAAAAAAAGCTTTCTATGATTGCAAAGCATTGAAAGATGTCTTCTTGAATACCGCTAATTGCAGGATCTCTTCTGATGCTTTTTCTGTTATCGGCTCACCGTTTTACGACAATCTCGCTTTTATTCAATCTGAATCAAAACCAGAATATAATACTGAAGAACGTTTCCCGTTAATGTTTCATTGTGTACCAAACTGTTCTCAGAGAACTATGGCTCAATCTGTTGAAGCCTCAAACTATTACTGCTGGACGACCGATTATGGAGCTCGCGACAATTCATTTGATGTATTCATGTATGGCTTTCATCATGGACAATCGCTTGTAAAATCTGGAAAAAGAAATATTTTTATTGACAACAAAAGTATTATTAATGATTGTGTTTTCCCTGATAAGGAATCAAGATTTCATTATTTGTTTGGAAAGTACCAATTGAATTTAGCAGAAGGAAATGCGGAGCATCTAGTTATAAGTTACTATAAAATCGAATCTGAAAAAACAGTAAATTTGAAGTCAAAGAAGAACTATGAATTAGATTCAGAAAAGATTTCGGAAAGAATTCACTCAGTGTTAAAAGATCTGGAAGAAAGGGAAGAGAAAAAGAAAAAGGGAATACTACCTTCATCTTCAAGAAACAAAGGAACTATTATCGATAATACTCTATTTATCCCTTACGGAGTTATTACTGTAAAAAAAGAGGATTATTGTGACTGTACCGAGGTTACAAGAATCGTATTTCCAGATACAGTAATGGTAATTTCAGATGGTTCTTTTTCAAACTTTGATAATCTTAAAAGTGTCGAATTTGCCAGCAAACCGCTTTATATTTCAGAAAATGCATTTGGACAAACTGTTTTTTATTATTGTATCAAGAATACTCTCAGAGATTATTATGATAAAGATGCTTTATCTTTTCTAAAAGAAACAAAAACGGATTTAACCCACCGTTCATTAAGTGATGTTTGGGGCATTTATGGCGTAGAAAATGAATCTGTAACTAGTTCCGAAATTGATGGAGTAATATATCTATATGACAAAAGGGAGAAAACAATTATCCTTTCTATCTGTGATAACACAAATGTGGAGACTATTCATGTTCCGGAATATATTAACGGAGAACAGGTATGTAATATAGGTCCCGGAGCTTTTTCCGGCTTGAAACAGATAAAAGAAATCAATATTCCTTCAACTGTCGATTCCATTCAATGGAGAGCATTTGCCGGATGCATTTCCCTGCAAACAATTTATTGTCGTAATGATTCTATTGATATTGACAGCGAAATCTTCCACAAATGCGAATCATTACAGTACATATGGTTCGAGGGACCGCCACGCTTACCATCAAAATATGTACCTTTTGCTCGTTGGGCGAACTGGTTAAGCAACGGATATCATGGAAATCATTGGTATGATCCCGTTCATGATAGTGATCAACACAAGGACTATAGTGCCTGTGAAATGCTCGAAATGATTATGTTTTGCGCGCCGTTTCCTACAATACATATTGAACACATGTCATCAGTTGATATTTCCTTGATGTGTAGTTCCGGCTTTTTTGGATTAAATGTATTCACTCCGCGGTTTATTGCTTTCGAAGAACAGCTTTATAAAGAGTCAGAGAGCACACAACTTGATACCGTATCCAGTTCAGGAGATAATTATCTGCACGATGAAAGCAATGAGCATACCAAGGCATATTCACAATGTGTATTGACGGAAGAAAAACAGGATCATTAAGCATAAAAGATTGCATCGGAATTACAGAACGAAGGATTCATATCGTTGACTTTGATAACGAAGGAAACATCGATTCGTTTTCTCCATTCCACAATTGTTCCAGGTTGATATTCTATCTGAGTTATTATTTACATCGAGGAGGATACTATGCAATTTTGGGAGTATTATATAGAAGCAGCTTCACCTTTTGACTTTATTCGTGAATACAAAATGCTACGATTAGTCAACAAGAATGAAGAATTAGCAAAACAAATCTGTTCTGAAGCAGAAAAATATTATGGAGAATTACAAGGAATTCAAGAATACACCAGCGGTCCCAGCGAAAAAATAAAAGAAACGGAAAAGAGAATAATTACTTTTTCTGTTGAACAAATAGTCATAAAGGACGATTGCCTTTATGGGTTTATCAGAGAATCTGAAACTGGTCAGATAATCAATTGCTTCAGTGCGCATCTAGAGGTTATTCCTATATCAGAAGTAGGCAAACCTGTAAGAACCGGAAAGATTTATAACGAAGATGGAGAATATATCGGAAGTGCGCTTTATAAGTATGCGCTAACTGAATTCTGCACGCTTATGCTTTATTCTAATTAGTTAAGCAATGGCACGGTCGATTTATTCCCGTTTACGAACGGTGATTGAGGCGACGGTGGAAGCCCGGTAGATATGTTCTGATAGAACTGGATGGATCTGTTTCCGATTACGAGCGGAAGCGCTGACATCCAAATCGACGTATCGAGCCATGTGGAGACCATCGCGTTGATTGAACGGGTCAGAAATGCGAAGGATTTTGTGCAGATAGGTATCGATGCGGAAGAATATTACAGAATTAAAGACGAAGAAAAAACAATATAAAAACCACGCATTGCGAA
>DGRT01000094.1 GCA_002391105.1 Lachnospiraceae bacterium UBA4381
CGATGACGGGCAAGCCAATCGAGGATAAACCAGCGGAAGCTCCGCAGGCACCAAATGCTCCATCGTCACCAATGGGACAGATGCCAAATGGTCCGGTACCACCAATGGGACAGACATCAAATGCTCCATCGACACCAATGGGACAGATGCCAAATGCTCCAGTACCACCAATGGGACAGACACCAAATGGTTCGGTATCACCAATGGGACAGATACCAAATGCTCCGATACCACCAATGAATGGTCCGATGAATCAGCCGGTTAAGAAGTTTGATCCGATGACAGGCAAACCTATCGAAGAACCAGCTAAGAAGTTTGATCCAATGACAGGCAAGCCAATCGAGGATAAGCCTGTAGAAACAGCTCCTGTATTACCAACAACAGGTGAACCGATTGGACCTATGGCTAAGCTTAAAAATGTTGAAAAGGGACCAATGAGTCAGCCACAGAATGGCTCAGTACCACCAATGGGACAGATACCAAACGCTCCAGTACCACCAATGGGACAGATACCAAATGCTCCTGTATCACCGATGGGTCAGATGCCTAATGGTCCGATACCACCAATGAATGGTCCGATGAGTCAGCCGGTTAAAAAGTTTGATCCGATGACAGGCAAACCTATCGAAGAACCAGCTAAGAAGTTTGATCCAATGACAGGTAAGCCGATAGAGGATAAGCCTGTAGAAACAGCTCCTGTATTACAAACAACAGGTGAACCGATTGGACCTATGGCTAAGCTTAAAAATGTTGAAAAGGGACCAATGCGTCAGCCACAGAATGGCTCAGTACCACCAATGGGACAGGCACCAAATGGTCCGGTATCTCCAATGGGTCAGATGCCGAATGGTCCGGTACCACCAATGAATGGTCCGATGAGTCAGCCGGTTAAGAAGTTTGATCCTATGACAGGTAAGCCAATAGAAGAAAGTCCTGTAAAAGAGAATCCAAAAAAGAATCCAATAGAAGAAAAACCACAGGATGATATGTTCTCTATTGATGACCTTATGAAGATGGAGCCTGATACTGAAAAGAAACCGGAAGAGCGCGTGGTTGATATTAAGAAGCCTCGTCCGCATTTCATCAGAATAAAGACAGGCGAGAAGATATATGTTGATAAAGATGAGTTTAAGATTGGAAAGTCAAAGGTTCATGCAGACTACGCTATAGAGAATAACTCTGCTATAAGCCGTGTCCATGTAATCGTAATAAGAAGAAATGGAGTGAACTACCTGAAGGATAACGCTTCCACAAATGGTACTTATGTTGAAGGCGAAAGACTTGAGCCGGGCAGAGAAGTACTTCTTAAAAATGATATGCATATAAAGTTTGGAGATGAGGAATTCTTATTTCTCCTTAGGGAAGGAAACAACTAATTATGGAATACGCTGCAACTTATAATACCGATATAGGTATCAGAAAGAGCACTAATCAGGATTCTGTAGCACTCAGGATTATAGATACACCTGATGGTCAGGTGGCATTTGGAATAGTGTGTGACGGAATGGGTGGTCTTGCCAAAGGCGAGCTTGCATCCAAAGAGGTTATTACAGCATTTTGCAAATGGTTTGATGAGGAGTTTACAAATCAGGTTTTAGAAGGTACATTTACCGTACTTCGGCTGAGAGACGAATGGAATAGTATCATTCAGACAGAGAACAGAGTTCTTGGAATATATGGCTCTGATAACAATATCATGCTTGGTACTACAGTTTCTGCCATTCTCATGTATAAGGATGAATTTTATATAGTACACGTTGGTGATAGCCGTGTGTATGAGCTTCATGATTCTGTAAGAATACTTACGAAGGATCAGACCTTTGTTGCCAGGGAAATAGCGGCAGGAAGAATGACTCCTGAGGAGGCTAAGGTGGATCCCAGAAGAAGCGTACTGCTTCAGTGCGTGGGAGCGTCAGCCACAGTAACACCGGATTTCCTTAAAGGAAAGATACAGAGAAATGCAGTATATTTTGTTTGTTCGGATGGCTTCAGACATCAGATCTCAGAACAGGAGATCATGGAGAAGCTTGGTCCAAAGAATACAGTAAGCACGGATGAGCTTAAATATGGGTGTGTGTATCTTACGGAACTTGTTAAGAACCGTAAGGAAACGGATAATATTACCGTAGCAGCAATAAAAACTATGTAGAGGGGAACGAGATGTTAAAAGAGGGCACAGTCCTGGACGAAAAATACGAGATACTTAGGAAGATCGGCGAAGGCGGAATGTCAGTCGTTTACCTTGCTCGTAACAATAGAATGAATATGCAGCTCGCAGTAAAGGAAATCAAGAATGATGGTTCCAAGGAAGTTGAAATACTTCTGAAAGGTCTGGAGCGAGAGGCAAATATACTAAAGGATGTAGATCATCCTGTTATACCTAGAATAATTGATATCGTAAAGCATGGTTCAACCATCTGCGTTGTAATGGACTTCGTAGAAGGCGAGAACCTGGCTGATAAGCTTAGAGAGGTTGGAGCATTTTCTCAGGACGATGTTATAGAATGGGGTATCGAACTGGCATCGGCACTGGAATATCTTCATTCCATGAATCCTCCTATTATCTATAGAGATATGAAGCCTTCAAATGTCATGCTGAAGCCTGACGGAAGTGTAAAGCTTATCGACTTTGGTACTGCCAAGACCTATGATATAGAGAACAATGCTGATACAACAGCTCTTGGTACCAGAGGCTATGCTGCACCGGAGCAGTTTGGTGATGCACAGGGACGTGGTATATATAAGACGGATGCACGTACTGATATATACAACCTGGGTGCTACGCTCTATCATATGGTAACAGGAAAGAATCCTCAGGAACCTCCATATGAGATAGTTCCTATCAGGGAGGTCAATCCTTCTCTTTCGACAGGACTTGAGCAGATAATCCTGAAATGTACCAGACCTAATCCAAATGAGAGATATCAGTCGTGTTCAGAGCTTATCTACGCGCTTGAGCATTATACTGAGCTGGATGTCAGCTATATAAATGCTAACAAGAAAAAGGTAAGACTCTTTGCTACTGCAGCAGCTCTTGCGGTTGTATTTGCCATTGTGGCAGTAGTTGGAAAGAGTGGCATGAACAAGATAAATGCTGAAAACTACGCGGCATATATAGAAGATGGAAATGATTTCAAAACAGAAGGCAGCTATACCAGAGCGGCTGGTAAATACAAGGATGCTTTTGAACTGAATGGTAAGGATTCAGAGGCGTATGTTAAGTATATTGATCTCTATATTGATGCAAGTAATGATATAGCTTCTACTGAAGAGTTAAAGCTTGAAGATGGTCTTAATGTAGTAGCCAATCGTATCAAGAATGGATACTCGGAGGTTGATAAAAACAATGAAGTTCTGTATCGTATGGGTCTTGCTTATTTTACAGAGATCGGTGACTATAGTGCTGCTGCAAAATACTTCAAGATGGTTGATTCCGGTGATGAAGATTATGGTGAGCTGGCAGACTATTATGGAAGCATTTCACTGATTCTTTCAAGTACAAATGTAAATGTAAATGAGCTGATAGATAAGGTAAATGGATTTGCTTCTTATAATTCATCAAACCTGAATAACGATAACAGACAGAAATTCGAGAACTATAATACAGTGGGCAAGATATATGTCACATATCTTGGCGGTGAAGGAGTTCCGGAGCAGGCAGAAAATGTTATGACGCAGGCTCTGAAAGATCTCGAAAGCTATACCGGCGATGATGCTGCATCATTTTACTATCAATATAGTAGTAATCTTGCTGAAATATATTATGCACTGGCTGAAAAGGATCAGAGTGAAGCCAATTATAAGCTTGCGCTTAATTATTATCAGGATGTTATTGATCAGATACAGGGAACTGTAAAGGTTGATCAGGAGCCTTCCAATGACAGCATCAAAGCTTATGTACAGTCATATGTAAATAATATGTGTCGTATGGCAGAAATATATGGAAAGCTGGGAGACTTTGATTCGGCTGTTGCTACATATGAAAAAGCAGAAGCCGACATGGGATCGGGTAATGAAAATGCAGTAAAGATATATTCTGAGCATTTGAACTATCTGTATGCTTCCTTTGAGGCAACGCAGCAGGATCCCGGTAAGTGGACAAAGGACCAGAAGGAGCAGATACTTGCTGTTTATCATGAGGGTAACAAACTGAGTGGTATCAGCAATAATCCTAACTGGGTTAAAAGATCATCTACCATGGAAGGTCTTGACGATGGTTCTATCTCTGATGGAGATAAACCGAAGGAGGAAGAGACCGGCACCGAAGGAGATGCAACAGAGGAGGGAGATGAGTAAGCTATGGGAATATATAATCTGATGTTCTATGGTGGACTGATACTGGCGGTTATCTTCCTGATAACAGCAGTAGTTCTCTTCTTTGTACTTAAGATTCCTGATGCACTCGGAGTTGTTACGGGAAGAACCCAGAAGAAAGCTATAGAGGAAATAAGAAGTGGCGGTTCAGTGTCCGGTTCCAAGAAGAAGAGAAGGATGAGCCAGCTATCAACTATACAGACGAGAGATGTAGATGTAAAGGTTACCAAGGGAACTGGTACCATTACTAAAGAGACGGGAAGCATACCTTCCGGTACATTTAAAGATGAAAAGAGAAGTAGTGATGCTTCTGCCGGACTTGCCGAAAAGGCCATGAGAGATGCCAAGGCGACTATGGAGAATCAGGCAAAGAAGGATAGAGAGGCTCTTGATACTGACGAAACAGAAGTTCTTACATATCAGGAAGCCAAGAGAGATAAGAGTGAAGACACTACAACGATTCTTGAGAATGAGCAGGCAACAGATGTTCTTACATCAGATGCAGGAATGTATGATGATGACGAAGCAGCGACAGATGTTCTTTCATCGGATGCTGATTCAGGAACAAATGACAGGTCTTATGATGAAGAGGCAACAGATGTTCTGAAATCTACGGCTGCTGCCCCTGCTGCCAGTGAGGAAGAGGATGTGACAGATGTTCTAAGAGGACCATCTGCATTACATGAATCGGAAGAAGCTGGCTATGAAGAGGATGCGACAGATGTACTTACGGCAGATGTCAGTGACCTTGACGAAAGCGAAATATATGGAACTTACAACCCAGAGATGACAGCAGTGCTTAGATCAGACATGACACCAAATGAAAGCTCGGTAGAACAGACTAAGAAGGGACTGAATCAGCCGGGAATAACTGTCATCTACAATGAGACTATCGTTCATACGGACGAGAGTCTGTAAGGAGGGAGGATGATTTATGATTAATAAGAATACTAATGAAAGGAAAAGAAATGCTGTCCATAGACCATTACCAGTCAGGCTTATAGCTCTGGTCATGGCTCTGGTTATGGTGCTTTCGGTGGTTTATATCAATAACCGTAATGATAGGGTTAAGGCTGAACCTGTTTTTAAGCAAGATGATAATTATATACCGAGTAAGATAACTAATACTACAACGGAATATACCGTAAATGTTCCTATTATTAAAAATGGTGCAGTATCGGGAATAATGTTTAAGCTTCCGGATTTGGAACAGGGAGAACCTATATCAGATGAGGCATCGATTAGTTATTATAAAATTGTAAAAACTAGTGGCTCGACGCAAAATACATACTATTCAAATAATAGTGGCACATCCGCTACAGGAATTATATATAATAGTGTTGCATATTTTAATGAAGGTGGTCTCTCCCAAATTTGGGTGGATGGAAGTATGAGAGATGAGCATTGGGTTGTTTATTATGAAGAAACTCCTTATTCATTGAATGGAATGACCCAAATCCAATTTGAAACGGATGGTCCAGTATATGATGTTGATACTTCGAATCAGAGAATAGTTAATACAGAAGATGAGTCTGATGTTCTACCCATTGTCAAGAGGGTAAAAGTCGGAGAGGATTTTGTAGAGTATGAAGAAATTTCTGCAATAGAAGTTGATGGCAAAAAATGTGCAGTCGGATATACAACAAAATATAGTAATGGGGATTCATACACAGTTACAGCAAGCAAAGATTATTCTATAACACGTTATAAAACCATTATTAATAACTGGGGCGGTGATGCAGTTCCTGCTACAGGAGGATATTTTATTGTTACTGGTTCTGAGGAGGAAACCTTTACAGCGAAAAAATTGGAATCTGCATCATATAAATATCTGCTTAGTGGACCGGATATCAGTACTCCTGTTGAGATAAACGAGACAGATTTGGTTTCTGATTATAATGCTGGAAGCTTGATACCAGAAGCCGTTGAACCTATTGAAGTATTAAGAATTAATGTTAAAACTTATGTACCTGCAGAAATCTCGATAGATACTACTACACAACCAGCTACTTTTATTGATGCTGATTCTAGTGGAGAGACTGCAATTATCTCAGATACTGATACAGAATCATATTATGGAAGTATATCATATAATGTTACTGTTGATCCTGGAGATACAATGAGGGATTATGAAATAACTGACAAGAATATGACTTTCACTGAGATTAATAATCGATTGGCAAAGGGTATTGAGGGAAATGGACAATATACAATAACAAAGAATATCTATGCTACTATAGGTGATGAGAAAGTATTAATTTACAGTAGTAAGGATGTAGATAAGAAAGATGTTTATGTATATGCACTTAAAAATATAGAAGTTTATAATGGAGATGAATTGGTTGGTTCATGGACGGCATCGCAATCTTCGGTAAGTATTAGCGAATTGGATTTGACAGATAAGCTATTAGACCCTTCGAAAGAAACCAAAATATATTATGAACCCTACCAATCAATGTTGAGTAGTGATAATCATAACGCAGAATATGTAGGTTCAGAGACAGATGTATTCGGTGGTTCCATTGGCGCAGCATCTGCTGAAGGAAATGGTTACTCTCATAAGATTTCAGGAAATATCAACTATAATGATAAGAGTGCAGAATATAAGATATCCTGTCAGGCATTAGGAGCATATGGGGGTAAAACATTTACATTTAATGTAAAATTGAAATTTGATAATGGAACACCTACAGCAACGATTACTAATTCTCAACAGAAAAATGCTAAAAACAAAAGTTTTGAGTTGACGTCATCCTATACTGTTCCAGCGGGTAGTAGTGCAATAATTACTAGCTCAAAAGTATATCAAGGCGAGGATGAGTCGAATCTGACTGCTGTTGGAGATATGAAAGTATCTGGTTTAACGGGTTCTTATGTAGCAGAGTTAAAACCAGGTAAAAATGTTTTTAAAATAGATGCTACTAGCGGTTATGGAATTACGAGTGAAAAATCTGAAGCATATAGCATATTTTATGATGATACAGATCCTGAGATATATGATGTAAAGCTAATTCAGGATGGGGCAAATAAAACAGGTAGTAAGATTACCTGTAAACGTGATGCGAAGATAACATTTAAGGTTAAAGATGATGGGGCTTCAAGTGAATTAAAGAAGGCTGTTATCACATTAAATGGCAACGAAGTTTCATCCACATTTGCTGATGGTGAATATACTATTGATTTGCCTGCATCAAATAGTAATAATAATAAGACATTTGTTTATAAGCTTAATCTTAGTGATAATTCAGGAAGAACTGCTACTGAGAAGGAATGTAAGGTACAGTTCCAGAATGATGATACAACCATTAAGTTTGAAGTAAAGCCACAGATTGATCAGAGCACTTACTTTGTAGTATGGGGTGCAGATCCTAATGTTGCTAAGGTCCTTGTGAATGTAACAACATCAAATGATGTTAACATTAAGAAGGTAGAGGCTGCAATAGACCTAAATGATAAGAATGGTGAATTTAAGGATATATCAGATACCGGTACTGTTGGGGCAAGCGCAGGAACATTTACTGTAGATCTTAAACAAAGCGTAAGTAAGACTATAAAGAAAATTAGAATTCGCGTAACTAAGAATAATGGTGTGGTTGAAACTGCTGAGTATGGAGTTATCCATATTGATGTATTCAAGCCTACTCTTGCACTTAGTGTAGAGGGTAATACTGGAAAGTGGTTTACAAGTGATTTTATGCTTGTTGCAACAATTACGGATCCTACAAATGATGGTGATTCTGATGCTGTTTCAGGACTTAAGACCGCATATTACACAGTAACTAATTCAAAGAAGAATACTTCAAAGACAGCTATTCCGATAAATGGAGGTACTGCTACAACAAGGCTGATTGGTGTATATGAATCAAGCAATACAGATGGTACAAAGGTATCCTTTGAAGCATCTGATAAAGCAAACAATATCTATACGGATTCGTTTGTGTATCTTGTAGATACTACAGCTCCTTCAGCCGGACTTAGTATTGGTGGTGTTGCTCCTGAAAATGTTGCATCTCACCTGAATAAGGATCCTGATATCTACTTTACAGCTTCAGATAGTCTTAGCGGACTGGATACATATGACATCCTTATTAATGGAAAGAGCTATAAAAATGTAATTGATAAGGGAATCGAAAACAAGAAGAAGCTGAGTGAGATAGTAGGAGAAACAAGTGATACTACTGAATTTACAGTAGTAGTAACTGCTAAGGATGTGGCAGGAAATGAAACAACTATAACATCTAATACTTTTAAGGTTGATATTAATAAACCTATAATTGATAAGAGTGAAATAACATCCTCTTCTATAAAAGATAATGGATATTATAATACTGATGTTACAGTACATTTTGAAGCTGAAGATTCAAATATTTCAACAACAGGGCTTACAGTAACAGATGGCGCCGGAAATAGTATTGCTCCAGAGTGGGAAGAAACAGATAAAGGCTTCAAGTCGGACTATACATTTAAAGCTGAAGGCGCTTATAACATAACCTTCAAGGCAAAGGACAAGTCCGGAAATGAGTCAACAAAGACATTTACATTCACTATAGATAAGTCTGTACCTGTAGTAACAACCTACAAGAATGACGAAGTATATACAGGAAAGGGTGATTATCATAACGAGGAAGTAAGTGCTACCATAGCTGTTGAAGATGCAAATCCTGATTCTCAGGATGTTACAACGACTATCACAAGAAATATCTTTGGTGATGGTTCAACAACAGATGAGGAAAAAGGAATACAGACCTTCAACTTCTATGATGATGGTTACTATGAACTGAACTTTAAGGTAGTGGATAAGGCTGGAAATGAAACAACAAAGTCTATAGGCTTTACAGTAGATACAGTTTCTCCGGTACATAATATTTACATCCTTACAGATAATCCTGAGAAGACTTCTTCATATCATAATAACTATGTAAATGTTGTTAATACATTTAATACATATCAGGGACAGGAGTCCTATGAATATGGACAGGTTTACAAGGGAAGTGTTGATCTGGAGCTGAACTGCTTCGATTACAACATTGACAGTATCCATGTATCAGATAATGGTACAGAGTTTACACCTGAATGGACATATGGAGAAAACGGTTACAGTTGGGCTAACACAACTATATCTGCCGAGGGATATCATGATATCAAGATATGGTCAACAGACCTTGCCGGAAATGAAACTGAGGATGCTGATCTAGGAAAGAGAGTAAGATTTACTATCGATACTACAGCTCCGGCTATCACAACATACCTTAATGGAGCTATCTATAATGAAGGCTCAGGAACAAGATATCTGAATACAACAGGTTCTGTAAATGTTATCGTAAATGATACAAATAAGGATGATTCAGATCTTACAAGAACAGTTATCATGTCTCCTCCGGGAGGTGGTTCAACAACTACCGAAGGAAAGATCAGCGAAGGTACAGAGGACTTCAGTACAGAGGCTGATTATGAGGTAAGATACTCAGTAGTAGATAAGGCTGGAAATGTTAGTGCAACCAGAACAGTTTATTTCAGAGTAGATAGAACAGCTCCTGAACTCAGTATATCTGATGTAGGTGCTGCATCAACTGCAAATTCAGTTACAATATCCTTTGGTATAAGGGAAGACTTCTATCAGGATATGACAAGCGCAGAGCTTAAGATCTACAAGAAGAATGATGGTACAGGTGAATCACTGCTCAAGACAGTTTCACTTAGTCCTACAAGTGCAAACTTTACACATACAGAAACCTTTAGCGATGATGCAGAGTATCGTTTCGAGTTTACAGCAGAGGATAAGTGTGGAAATAAGGCATCTAAGGAATACTCATTCATAAAGGATGGTACAGCTCCTTTGATCTTCCTGTCAGGTGTTTCAAACTACGATAAGACTGATGGAGAGGTTGAGCTTATAGTAACAGTTAATGAAGCTTTCTATAGCAGCAATAAGGTTACTCTTACAGGAACCAGAACTGATATCGATGGCAACAAGACTGATATTGAATTTGATAATGTGGTAACAAATGTAAGTAAGATATCGGAGATTTCCAAGCTGTTCAAGGAAGATGGTATATATGATATTACTATTACATCCAAGGATAAGGCTGGAAATGAATCAAGTAAGTCAGTTCATTTTACTATAGATACAACTGATCCTGAGATTGGTGATATATCTAAGTATGATGGAATCCGTACAAATAAGTTTAAGTGGGATCTTGATCTGAATGATCTTGTTACAGACCTTACAGTTTGTGAGATCAATATGTATCTTGATGGTTCACTTTATGACGGAGTATCAGATATAGAAGATGGTTCTCATGTACTTAGAATAGAGGCTACTGATGAACTTGGTCATACAAGCTTCAAGGAAGTTACATTTGTTATAGACTCTATCGGTCCTAACATCATAGTTTCAAATATTGAAAATGATGAGAGAATCGAGGAGGCAAGAAATATAACTGTTTCAGTACAGCTTGACGAAGATATACTTGATGAGGTTACTCTTAATGGAAAGGCTATTTCAGTAGCGAATAATCAGGCAGCCTTTGATGTAACAGAAAGTGGTGATTATAAGCTTGAGGCTAAGGCGCATGACCTGGCAGGAAATGAGTCATCCGTATCTTTGAATTTCTCATTTGGTAAGCCTATCAACTATCTGCTTATAGGTATAATTGCAGGTGTAGCTATACTTCTGCTGCTTCTGCTGTTACTCCTTGTCAGAAGAAGAAATAATGATAAAAAGTAATACAAATACCTAAGGTTAAAGGGGTGTCACAGGTGTGGCACCCTTTTTCTATGCTTGCATCTTTTACGCGCAGTTGGTATATTTTTACTTAGTGACTAAAGTGCCTTTTGATTATAAATGTATGTTTTTTCAATGTATAATCACACATTGTGAAAATACCCGGGAATGCACATTTTTGTTTAAATAAGTAAAATGGCATCTATTTATAGGGAAAAGGGAGAGAAATATGTTTAAAGCGATAGTGTTTGATATGGATGGAGTTCTGCTAGATTCCGAAAAAATATATAGAATATATGAAAGAAAAGCTGCCAAGACATTTGGGCTTCCGACAGATCATATAGATGATTTCTGTGCAAGAATAGCCGGAGGAACGAAGGATACCAATTCAAAGGCATTTAATGATTTTTTTGCCGGCAGCATACCTGAGGGGCTGGATTATCTTCAGTATAGAGATGTAGTAAGTGAAGGAGTAGAAAGGCATGGAAGGGAAAATGGCTATGAATTAAAACCGGGTGTCAGGGAGCTTTTTGACTTTCTGAAGGAAAAGGGAGTAAAGATAGCGCTTGCAACATCTACAGATAAGGACAGGGCTGAAAGATTTCTGGGACCACATGGACTTCTGGAATATTTTGATAAAATGATATTTGGAAATATGATTCCTGCCGGAAGGGGCAAGCCGAATCCGGATATTTACCTGACGGCGTGCAGAGAGCTGGGGGTGAAACCGGAGGAAACCATTGGAGTTGAAGATTCTATTAACGGGGTTCTTTCTTCATCTGCAGCCGGATTATATACAGTAATGGTAGTAGATCTTATAGAACCGAATGAAGTGACAGAAGAGAAAGCGGATAAGACTTATTACTCAATCATAAACATTACTGAACTTTTTAAGTAGGTTTTCAAAGTATTTCTAAAAAAAACTGTACTTATTATAAGAAAGTGTAGTATAGTATAAGTTGCTGTTTTTAGTTATAGATAACAGAGGTGCGTATGAAACTATTTAGAAAAACAATTATAGTTTTACTGGCAGTTGCTCTAATTATAGGCTTTGTTCCTGTGACGGAAATGAAGTATGGCGAGGGGATTCAGGCGGCAACAGTTGAGGAGATTATCGACGATGCTCTGAGCTGGGCGGTCCAGTTGGATGAATATGGTCAGCTTACCAGTACACCGATAGTTAATTATGTGTATGGTGGACTTGACCTGAATGTTGGAGTGGATTGTTCGGGATTCGTCTGTGCGATATTTAACAGGCATGGTCTTGATCTTGTAAGTATGGGAATCAGAAGTACCTACGACATGCTGAATAATTATTCCAAGTTTGGAACCAAGCTGGATACCACGGATATATCGGCCATCAAGAGTGGTGATATAATTATAACAAATGGTGGCGGACATGTCGGGATAGCCTGGATGAATGGCGATACTCCGATGTTTATACATTCACAGAATTATGGAACCGGAGTAGTGGTTCAACCGCTTGAAATGTATATGAGAAGCTCGGGAATAGTAGCTATAATAAGACCAAATGCTATAAATGGTGTAAAGGTTAATCCTATAAAGGGACCGGGTCCGCTTTCAACTACTAATTATGGAGATACAACGATTGGAACTAAGGATGATCCTAATGCATTTGCATATGATAATCCGGGAGCTCCTTTTGCTATACCTACTGTAACGATAGCAAAAACCAAGCCTGATGATGTAAAGTGGCTGCAGAAGGCTCTTAATAATGTAATGACTCTTTCACTTACAGTGGATGGTGTACTGAATGATAAGACTGTTGCAGAAATTAAGAATTTCCAGAAGAAATATGGTTATAAGCAAAGCGGTACTGCAGATAAGACTGTTATAAATAAGCTGGTTGAACTTCATAAGCAGGCAAATCAGATCACATCACTCAAGTTATATCTTAAACGTTCAGAAGCAGAAAAATATGTTCCTGCATTAATTAAGGCTAGAAATACTGATGATGAAAGTTCAGGACAGGATGAATCTGTGAATGATAATAATTCTTCTTCGGATACTAAGAGTTCAGAGTCAGATAAGAAAGCAGATTCCAATAGTGCTTCCTCAGATAATACAGATACAAAAGCGTCAGATGCGTCTGCTTCGGGTGATGCTGAGAAAACTGAAGAAGAGAAGGATCCTAATGAACTGCTTGAGATAGATGAGCTTGAGCTTAGAGAAGATGATACGGTTACTCTTATTACTAAATATGTCCCGGAGACAGCGAAGAATGTAACCCTTAAGTGGGAATCCTCTGATACTGAGGTTGTTAAGGTTTCCGAAAAAGGGGAGCTGGTTGCTGTTGATGGTGGAACAGCAGAGGTTACTGTTAAGGTACAGGAAAAAACTGCTAAGATAAAGGTTACTGTAATAGCCAGCATTCATAGAAATGAATGGCGTAACGGAAAATGGTACAATTATGCCGGTGAGCAGAGCTATACGCCGCGTGGCGAATGGAAGTCTAACTATTATGGAATATGGTATCAGGATACATCAGGCTGGTATCCATACAGTGAGTGGGTCAAGATAGATGGAAGATGGTACTACTTTAATTCCAGTGGTTATGCTTATAAAAATGGCTGGAGTCAGGTGGGTGGTACGTGGTATTACTTCAGAAGCTCCGGTATGATGGCAGAGAGCGAATGGGTAAATGGTTACTGGCTGTCTGCCGGCGGTTCATGGTCATATCAATATACAGGATCCTGGATGCAGAATAGTAAGGGCTGGTGGTTTGAAGATACTTCCGGCTGGTATCCAAAGGATGAGACTGTAAAAATAAATGGTGTCGAGTATCAGTTTGATGAAGCCGGATACTGGATACAGTAACGAATAGTATTAAGGAGATTATATAATAATGAAGAAGGCAAAGAGAAATGCGATACTTATACTGCTTGCATTTGTGCTGGTAGTTGCAGGTGTCGTATATGGAGTACTTTACGGAATTGGTGATGAGAGAATAGGTCTTGCAAAGGATATTCCTCTGGGACTTGATCTTCAGGGTGGTGTCAGTGTAACCTACGAGATTCAGGAGACTGACGCAACAGATGAAGAGATAAATGCTACGATTGACAAGCTGCAGCGAAGGGTTGATACCTATAGTCCTGACGCAGAGGTATATAGACAGGGTAACAGACGAATCACAGTAGAGATTCCGGTAGATACAAGCAAATATGATCCAAATGAGATACTTGATACTCTTGGAAGACCCGGAAAGCTTGAGTTTATCGATGGTACGAACTATGAACTCTTTAAAGCCGGAAGTGAATATGAGACCGCACTTACAGGAGCGGATGTTAAAAATGCTGAAGGTGGACGTATCCAGGATCAGACAACCGGTGCTGATGAGTTTATAGTATCACTTCAGTTTACAGATGAAGGTGGACAGAAATTTGCAGATGTTACAGGTGCGAATGTAGGAAAGCCTGTATATATCATATATGATGGAGCTGTAGTAAGCGCTCCGACTGTTCGTGAACAGATTACTGGTGGAAGTGCTCAGATAGATGGTATGGCTGACTTTGAAGAAGCTTCCAATCTTGCAAGCACTATCAAGATCGGTGCTCTTCCTCTTACACTTAAAGAGCTTTCTTCACAGGTTGTAGGTGCTAAGCTTGGTTCAGATGCTCTTAGAACATCACTTATTGCAGGTGCAGTTGGTCTTTGCCTGATCTTCCTGCTTATGATCATCATATTCAGATTCCCTGGATTTATAGCTGCTATCGCACTTTCTGTATATACTATGCTGGAGCTGTTCTTCCTGAATGCGTTCCATATTACACTTACACTTCCCGGTCTTGCAGGTATTATCCTGTCCATAGGTATGGCGGTGGATGCAAATGTTATTATATTCACACGTATTAAAGAAGAGATAGGTGCAGGAAAGACAGTTAAGTCTGCTGTAAACTCCGGTTTCCACAAGGCTATGTCGGCAATCATAGATGGAAACGTTACAACAATTATCGCAGGTATCGTGCTGCTTATCATGGGTACCGGTACTGTTAAGGGCTTCGCCAGAACTCTTATCCTTGGTATCGTGCTTTCCATGTTTACTGCACTTTTTATAACCAAGATCCTTATGAATTCATTTGTAGCTCTTGGTGTAACTAAGAAGGGACTGTATGGAGCAGCCAAGGAGCCAAAGGTTACACAGTTTACAAAGGGCTTCAGGGTTGCAGGAATCCTCTCATGTCTTGTTATACTTGCAGGTATTGCTTTCCTGTTTGTTAATAAGGGTATTGCAGGACGTGGTAATGCACTTAACTTCTCACTGGAGTTCAGTGGTGGTACATCAACAGCGGTTACATTTAATGAAGAGTATTCACTTCAGAGAGCGGAGTCAGATGTTCTTCCTGTATTTGAGGAAGCAGGAATCGATTCCAGCAAGGTACAGATTCAGACAGTTGACGGAACTAATCAGGTTGTATTTAAGTCAGTCATGCTTGATGAAGATACCAGAGCGAGTCTTGCTGATAAGCTGAAGGAAACCTTCTCTATTACGGACGACAAGATTGATTCACAGAATATATCAAGCACTATTTCTCATGAAACCCAGAGAGATGCTATCCTTGCAGTTGCTATTGCTTCTCTCCTGATGCTTGTTTATATCGCTTTCAGATTCAGCGATGCCAGATTCGGTGTCAGTGCGGTGCTTGCGCTGCTTCATGATGTAATGTTTGTATTCTTTGCATATTCAGTTATGTACTTATCAGTCGGTGGTACATTTATCGCATGTATGCTTACTATCGTTGGTTATTCCATCAACTCCTCGATTATCATCTTTGACCGTATCAGAGAGAATCTGAAGATCATGGATGTTGAAAAGGACGGCTATGACAAGATAGTGGATACAAGTATTTCACAGACCTTTACACGTAATATCTATACCAACCTGACAACCTTTATTACTATACTTGCACTTTACATTATGGGTGTTTCTTCACTGAAGGAGTTTACATTTACACTTATGGTTGGTGTAATAGCAGGTACATATTCTTCAATCTGTATCACAGCACCACTGTGGCTGTGGTTTAGAAAGAAGCTCGGAAACAAGGTTGAGGCTGCAAATAATTAATTGATAGTATTGACAAAGCTTAATAATAGCGCTATATAAAAGACAAAATGAAAAGTCAGGTACTTAGTATATATGTTAGTACCTGACTTTCTTTATTAGGTGACATGGGGACAGGCACCTTGTCACATTGTGACATGGGGACAGGCACTTTGTCACATGGTCACAAAGCAGGTGACATGGGGACAGGCACTTTGTCACATGGTCACAAAGCACCTTGTCACATATTCAAATTAAGTGAGGATAATAATGAGAACAAAGTGGATGATTCACAATCGTAAGGCGGATTTTTTTGGACTGGGGAAAATGTTTGGTGTGGACCCCGTGGTTATCAGAGTGCTTCGTAACAGGGGCGTTACAGATGAGGCGGATTTCAGACAGTTTTTACAGGGGACGGTAGAATCAGTTGAGAAGACGCATCTGCCGGAGCTTATGCTGGATATGGATCTGGGAGTGGATATAATAGCGTCCTCCATAGAAACCGGTGAGAATATACGTGTCGTCGGCGATTATGATGTGGATGGTGTGACCTCTACATATATTCTTTATGACGCAATTAAGCGGGCAGGAGGAAATGTATCCTATGACATACCTCACAGAATATGGGATGGATATGGTATTAACGAAAGGATTATTCGTAAGGCATATGAGGAAAGTGTTTCGACCATTATAACCTGTGATAACGGTATAGCGGCTACCGAAGCGATAACTCTGGCAAAGGAACTGGGCTTAAATGTGGTTATTACAGATCATCATGAGCTGCCGGATGTGTTACCGCCGGCAGATGCCATAATCGATCCGCATCAGGAGGGTGACGACTATCCTTACGAGGATATATGTGGTGCTATGGTTGCTTATAAGTTCGTCCGTTATTTGTATCAGACTATGGGCATAATGGATAAGTTTGGTGAGAATGCCTATCTTGATGTGCTTGCCCTTGCAACTGTATGTGATGTTATGCCTCTCTGTGACGAGAACAGAGTCTATGTGAGGGCAGGGCTTAAAGTATTGCCGGAAACTAAGATAATGGGGCTGAGGACTCTGATGGGAGAATTAGGACTTCTTGACAGACCTATTACAGGCTATTCTCTTGGATTTGTACTGGGACCTACTATTAATGCGGCGGGGAAGCTGGGAGACGCTAAGGATGCGGTGGAACTGCTTATTACCGAGGATGAAGATTTTGCCAGAGAAAGAGCCAGGGAGCTGGTAGAGGAAAATGACAGAAGAAAGAAAAAAACCGAAGATGGTTATAAGAAGGCTGTAGAAGAAATGGATATAGTTGAAACCGAATCCGGAGAAGAAGCGAAAGATGATGTTATCATGGCATATATTCCGGATATTCCGGAAGGCATAGCCGGGATAATAGCTGGAAGGCTCAGGGAAAGATTCTACAGACCTGTAGTTGTATTTACAGATACAGATTCTGACGCGGATCTGCTCAAGGGTTCGGGACGTTCGATAGAAGCTTATAATATGTTTGAGAAGCTTGGTGAGCATAAGGATATGATGGTTAAATTTGGCGGTCATCCTATGGCAGCCGGAATGACTATAAGACGGGAGAATCTGGATGAACTAAGAAGACTGGTGAACAGGGATTCGGGACTTAGCGAAGAGAATCTGACAAAGGTTATAAAGATAGATGTTCCTATGCCTCTAAGCTATGCGACCATGAATCTCGCTGAACAGTTGGAGAATCTGGGACCCTTTGGAAAAGGAAATGAAGCTCCGCTTTTCGGTGTTGAAAATATGGAAATAGTGAGCTATGAGATTCGTGGTGAAAAACAGAATCTTCTTCAGGTAAAGCTGAGAGATGCGGATGGACGAATCTTTGTTATGAAAAATTTTAGACCTATGGACTTTGAATCTGACATAAATAGGTGGTTTGGAAAGGAAGAATGTGATAAAATAAAGTCTGGCACTGCAACCGGAAAGCGTATTCATATCATTTATCGGCTTGATATAAATGAATTCCGCGGCAACAGGAGCCTGGAGTATATGCTGGAGAACTGGCTTCCTGCGTGATACTTCATATTGGAATTATAATGAATCTAAGATAGATAGGTCAGTTGCTTTATAAAAAAGAAAACTTTTAGGAGGCATTTACAATGAGTAAAGTAGAGGATTATATTATCACAATACCTGATTTTCCGGAACCTGGTGTCATGTTCCGTGATATTACTGGTGTACTGGATAGTCCGGAGGGACTAAGACTTGCGATTGACGAGCTTGCCGGACTGCTGGATGGGGTAGAGTACGATGTTATAGCAGGGGCTGAGGCAAGAGGATTTATCTTTGGTATGCCTGTAGCTTACAAGGAAGGCAAGAAATTTGTTCCTATCAGAAAGAAGGGAAAGCTTCCCAGAGAAACAGTTGAGAAAACCTATGATCTGGAGTATGGAACCGCAACTATAGAGATACATAAGGATGCTATAAAGCCGGGTGACAGGGTTGTAATTGTTGATGATCTTATTGCTACAGGTGGAACCATGAAGGCTGCTGCCGATCTGGTTGAGGAGCTGGGGGGTAAGGTAGTCAAGATGATTTTTGTTATCGAGCTTGAAGGTCTTGAGGGCAGAAAGAAGCTTGAAGGATATGATGTAGATTCAGTTGTGAAGTATCCCGGCAAATAGAGAACTCAGTAAACCGCAGATGACTTGCTTTGAGTCGTAATAGAATCATGGTAATTATTCAGGACATTTAGTCGCTGAACAGATACAAATAATGATATTTATAAGGCTTGTTTTTTAAAAGAAAGGAGGAGCAGGTATGTCAGAGGTAAAGCTTAACAGTACTATAACGGATGATACCATAACAGCAGAAGAAAGAACTCCTATAAGCAAGATAATAAACGATTTTGCAATATCTGGAGAGCTTGCTACTCCGGAGGATTTTACAGAGCCTGAGGAGATATATAAGGTTCTGCTGGAAAAAATTAAGTCTTATCATCCATCTGATGATTTTTCAGAGATAGAAAAGGCATACAGACTGGCTGATGATGCGCATAAGGATCAGAAGAGAAAGTCCGGGGAACCATATATTATTCACCCTCTCTGTGTTGCCATTATTCTTGCTGAGCTTGAGATGGATAAGGAAACTATCATAGCCGGTATCCTGCATGATGTTATAGAGGATACCAAGTATAGCAAGGAAGACCTGGAGAAAGAATTTTCCCCTGAGATAGCACTGCTGGTAGATGGAGTTACGAAGCTGACACAGCTCAATCTTTCTCAGGATAAGATAGAGATTCAGGCTGAGAATCTTCGTAAAATGTTCCTGGCGATGGCCAAGGATATCAGAGTTATCATCATCAAGCTGGCAGACCGACTTCATAATCTTCGTACACTTCAGTATCAGACTGCTGCCAAGCAGATAGAGAAGGCAAGGGAGACCATGGATATCTATGCTCCTATAGCCAACAGACTTGGTATATCCAAGATTCAGGTTGAGATGGACGATCTCTGTATGCAGTATCTCTATCCGGATGTATATGCGAGCCTTAGAGCTGAAATCGGAGAACGTCTTTCTGAGAGAGAGAACTTTATTAACGATATGGTAACTGAGGTTACTGAATATATTCGTGAAGGAGAGATAGAGGCAGAAATAGACGGAAGAGTTAAGCACCTTTTCAGCATTTATAAAAAAATGAAGACTCAGGGCAAGACTCTTGATCAGATATATGATATATTTGCGCTTCGTATCAAGGTTGCTTCAGTTCGTGACTGTTATGCTGCCCTTGGTATCATTCATGAGAAATATACACCTATTCCGGGGCGCTTTAAAGATTATATAGCTATGCCTAAGTCCAATATGTATCAGTCTCTTCATACCACGCTTATGGGACATGGCGGAAGACCTTTCGAGATCCAGATAAGAACCTTCGATATGCATCGTACTGCTGAGTATGGTATTGCCGCTCACTGGAAATATAAGGAAAGTGGCAGTGAAAATGTTACTCGTGAGGAGGAAAAGCTTAACTGGCTCAGAGAGATACTTGAATGGCAGAGTGATACCAAGGATAATAAGGAATTTATCACGGCAGTAAAGAGTGATCTGGATATGTTCCAGGATCAGGTTTACTGTTTCACTCCTGCAGGTGATGTAAAGATACTTCCTAAGGGTTCCAATACTATAGATTTTGCTTATTCTATTCATACGGCAGTTGGTAATAGAATGGTTGGAGCACGTATTAATGGACGTCAGGTTCCTATAGAAACAGTGCTTCATTCCGGAGACAGAGTTGAGATTACAACCTCTACCAATTCCAGAGGACCTAGTCTCGACTGGCTGAATCTTGTAAAAAGCACCCAGGCAAAGACAAAGATCAATCAGTGGTTCCGTCAGGAGCTTAAGGATGAGAATATAGCCAGAGGAAAGAGTGCGGTAGAGAATTATTGTAAGAGTAAGAATATTAATCTTTCCGAACTCATGAAACCGGAATATATCTCAGCCACTCTGAAGAGATATAATTATACAGAATGGGATTCTCTGATGGCGGCAATAGGCCATGGCGGTCTCAAGGAAGGGCAGATAGTCAACAGGCTTCTTGAAGAGAAGAGACGTGACACAGAGACCCACAAAGAAGATGCAGACATTGCTGATGAGATAAATCGGAAGAGTAGAAATCTCAATATTCCGAGCGGCAGTGTCAGAGTTAAGGGTCTTGATGGAGTGCAGGTCAGATTCTCCAAGTGCTGTTCGCCTGTTCTGGGAGACGACATTATCGGGTTCATAACCAGAGGTCGTGGTGTTGCCATTCATAGAACTGACTGTGAGAATCTTCAGCATTTTAGTGATAATGAGCGTGAGAGACTTATTGAAGTAGAGTGGATATACGGAGATGAGGGTGCTGAGTTCCTGGCTGATATAAATGTATATGCTATGGACAGGAGCGCTCTTGTGTATGATATCAGTCGTATCTTTATGGAAGCGGAGATTCCTATCAAGAAGATAGAAGGTCGTATCAATAAGCAGGGCAAATCTACAGTGAATGTTCAGTTTGGTGTCAGATCAAAGAATGAACTTGCAACGCTGATTTCCAAGATACGTAATATAGAGGGAATCATTGATATAGAGCGTACTCAGGGGTAATGCAGAAATATTGATTAGAAGGAGCATATAGTTTTGGGATATAAAGTATTTGGCATGACTCTTGGTCCGATAGCCACCAACTGTTACTGTCTTGAAAATGAGGATACAGGCGAAGCCTTGATGGTGGATGCAACGGGCAATATTGATAAGCTTTTGGATAAGCTTGTAGCTGATGAGACAAAACCTGTTGCGCTTCTTCTGACGCATGGGCATTTTGATCATATTGATGCAGTAGATAAGGTCAGAAGCCGTTATCCTGACATAAAGGTATATATAGGTGAAAATGATGAGGCACTGCTTAGTAATCCGATGAATAATCTGTCCCTTTCTTTTATGGGAAGCGGAGTAAGTGTAAAAGCGGATGAGACGGTTTCGGATGGCGAGATTATATCTATCATAGGTCTGGATATAAAATGTATAGAGGTTCCGGGACATACTATTGGAGGAATATGCTACTACATAGAACATCCCGAATTTAGAATCCTATTTGATGGAGATACATTATTTAATGGCAATATCGGAAGATCTGACTTCCCGACCGGAGATCCTGAGGCGCTTGTTACAAATATCAGAGAAAAGCTTTTAACCCTGCCTGAGGACACAGTTGTTTTTCCCGGTCATGACAGCCAGACTACTGTAGGGAGGGAGAAAAAGAGTAATCCCTTCATCCTAATGTAATGATATGAATGTCATGGTATGCAGATTGTGACAAAAATTCAGATTCAAATGGAGAATGAATTATAATAGTGATAACAGAGTGATTCGATAAATTCTTAATTGAATAAAAAAAGAAACAGTGTCAGGGAAAGCTTCTCTGACATTGTTTTTTGATTTCTGTTAATCAGGATGTTATGTTGATGGATATTAGGATGTATTATGAATTATTCTCCAGTTTATATAGCCTTTCCTGAAGGCTGGCAATAATTCTATCCTTTTCAGCAATAGCCTCATCCTTTTCAATCAATTGTTTTTGTAGGAAACATGCATTTTATATCAACAAAAATGAAAGCACTTACAAAAGTGTTTGTAAGAATTATAAAAAGGATATATAATGTCGTATAAAAATGAAAGCGCTTACACAGGAGGTTAAAGTGTTATGAAAAATGCAATTGTTGGTCAGTCGGGTGGTCCTACCGCGGTTATTAATTCGAGTCTTGCAGGAGTATATGAGGCTGCTAAAAACAGAGGTTCTGAGCATGTTTATGGAATGCTTCACGGTGTGCAGGGACTTCTTGAAGAGCATTATATAGATCTTTCCGAGAAGTTTAATTCTGCACTCGATATAGAGCTCTTAAAAAGGACTCCTTCCAGTTATCTGGGAAGCTGCAGATATAAGCTTCCGGAATGGCAGGATAAGGATGGGGAGAAGATATATATAAGAATATTTGAGATTCTTAAAAAGCTTAATATAGGTTACTTTTTTTATATTGGTGGAAATGATAGTATGGATACCATTTGTAAGTTGTCTCAGTACGGCGATCATATAGGAAGCGATATCAGATTCATGGGTGTTCCCAAGACCATCGATAATGATCTGATGATTACGGATCATACTCCGGGGTATGGCAGTGCGGCCAAGTATATTGGTGTCATCATGAAAGAGGTTATTCGTGATGCTACAGTATATGGGACAAAGTATGTTTCGATAATAGAAATAATGGGAAGAAATGCCGGATGGCTGACTGCGGCTGCAGCACTTGCAAAGGAAGAGGACTGCGAAGGTGTTGATATGATAGCTCTTCCGGAGATTACCTTTAATGTTGACAGATTTGTAGAAAAGGTCAGGATGATGCAGGAAGAGAAGCCAAGTGTTGTTATAGCTGTATCAGAAGGTGTGAAGCTGGAGGATGGAAGATATGTCTGCGAGCTGGCTGATGATGTGCATGCTGTAGATGCATTTGGCCATAAAGCATTGACCGGTACTGCGAGATATCTTGCAAATGTAATAGCCAGATCCATGAATACAAAGACCAGAAGTATAGAGTTATCGACATTGCAGCGGTGTGCAGGTCATATCAGCTCCAGAACAGATATTACGGAAGCTTATCAGGTTGGTGGAGCAGCAGTAAAGGCGGCTTTTGAAGGGAATACCGGTAAGGTTATAACCTTAAAGAGAATATCCAATGCGCCATATCAGTGTACCACAGAAATCCATGACATTAGTGAAGTGGCAAATCTTGAGAAGAAGGTTCCTTTATCCTGGATAAATGATGCTCATACTCAGATGAAGCAGGAATTTATAGATTATGCAAAGCCTCTTATTCAGGCGGAGCTTACGCCGGTATATGTTAGTGGACTTCCCAGACATATATATTTACCAAACTAGTATATCATAAACATAGCAACTGATAATTTCGATTTGGTCACAAAACTTGTGGGATTTGAGATGCCTGACTGATTATTCTGTAAGAACAGCACATTACCTTTATCCGCTTGGCTGACAAACGCTCTAAGCGATTATCTGTGTCAGTAAGGCACTTTTGCACCGTTAGACTTTACCAGTGACTTAGATCAATGATGAGAGCATGCTGCTAATTGCGGATTATGCAAAATTGTCTCCTGTCCGACTAGAGTGCGCTGTACAGCGAACACAATGTGACAAGGTGCTTGGTGACAAGGTGCCTGTCCCCCTGTCACAATGTGACAAGGTGCCTGTCCCCTTGTCACACGTGATGCGGTATTATTGACATTTTCAACCAAAATGGTGTAATGTTTATTGAAATAGAGCTGAATATTTAAAAGGAGAAAACATGAACGAAGAAAATAAAAATCTAAATCCCGATGACCTGAAAAATGTAGCAGGTGGCTTTACTATAAAAGGTCCGGAATCTTACGATCAAAGATTTGTTTTTACGCAGGAGGAGGTCGATCTGTTAAAAAAAGGTATTTGCCCTAAATGTAAGAAAACTTTTGGTCGAGAAGCTATTTTTGAACATTTGAGAAATTGCTTAATGTAAAGGTTGCGAGTATTTATATGCGAGTCCTTGTAATAATCAGGTGCTGGATGTTTTGAAGGAATCCTTGTAATAATCAAGCGCTGGATGTTTTGAAGGAATCCTTGCAGTAACCGGACGGATCAGTTAAAGATTATGCAACAATGGTTAAGCTGCCTATAATGAAAACCGGCAATCATGGCATTGCATTTGTTTTAAAAGAATAAAAAATACATTTTTCCTATTGCCTTTACGAAATTGTCAAAAAAGCTTATAATGCTTGTACTGAGCTATAGGCTTTGTATTTAATGGGAGGAAACTATGGAGAAAAATGGTGTTAGTAAGGCAAAAAAAGTAAAGAGTATATCTCTAAAGGCTGCAAAGAAAGAGCGTAAGGCTGCGAAAAAAGCAGCAAAGAAGGCTGAGAAAAGAGAACGTAAGGATATAAAGAGCGCATATACAAAGGCTCTTAAGAAGCAGGGCTCTGATAAGATGCTTGCTGTAATAGCTATCCTTCTGACTGTTGCACCTATTGTTGCTGAGTTCGTTATGGATAAATTGGACGGGAAGTCGGCAACCAAAGCTGATTGATGATTATTGCAGCTTTTATAAATGGTTATATCCTTTTGAAAGAAATGAATTGTATGTATAAGGTGAAATGTACCTGTAAGGTGATTTGTAGCTATAGAACATAGAATGATGTGGGTGTCAAAAGTACCTTTTGACATATGGATTGTTCCATTGCTAAAGAAAATCTTGCGATTCGAGAAACGCTCTGAAACCTTTATTTTTCTATGGGAAATGCTGATTTTTCGTGTTTCAGTGTGTTATAAGGTCAACATGCTTTTCTGGCAAGCAGGAACGCATTTCAACTTTCGAAACTTATGCCATATAGAATAGCAACTATAGAATAATTTGAGGATTAATAGATTAACATAGGAAGAATATATGCTTAAAAATATAGTAATGGTTGTCTTCATAGTCGTATTTCTGGTTGAACTGTATTTTTGTTCTGCCGGAAGTGCTCACAGGAAGGCAAGAAAACTGAAGGGCTGGAATACAGTCAAAGGCAGAATCAAATCCATTGATAAGGTTCAGGATGCCATCACGCATAGAAGCTGTATGGAGCTCACTATAAAAACTGATAGCGGAAGTACAGTTTATGCAAAGCAAAGTCAGATGTTCTGTAATTATGAAAAAGGTGAAGAGGTTGAACTCATTGAGAAGGATGGCGTACACAGATTCATCGGTAATGACCGTGTAAATAAGCAGGGTATAAAGGAAACTCTGATTGGAACAGTGCCGTTTCTGGTTATGGTAATGCTGGCTGCACTCCTAAGCTATCTGGCTCATATATGGAGTTAAGAACGATATAGTCAGACATAAAGATGGTTATAATAGACAGTATCAGACAAAGATATAAGAGTCAGCATCAGACAAAGACATAAGAGACAGTATCAGACAAAGATATAAGAGTCTGCATCAGACAAAGACATAAGAGACAGTATCAAACAAAGTTATAATAAATTATCATATTAAGATTAAGGAAGAGATAGCTACAAATAAAGATAAGAGATAGACATAAATAAAGATAGTTATTGACATTTTCTGTCAATTATTGTAAATTAAGTGGGATTAGAAATTACTAACCCCGCTTTTTCTTTTACAATGGTCATCGATTTCAAAGAAATTGGTGATCCTCAGCGGAGCGAAGGAAACATTCTGCGTATCAGAAATCCTCGCAAAGCAAGGGCGCTCAGATGCGAAGTATCTGAGGCACATAATAATGATAAAAGGAGTTTTTTATGAACTTAAATGATGCAGAACTCGGTAAGGAATACATTGTTTCGGATGTAAAAACTGATGGAGATGAAGAGATGGAGAGCTTTCTTTTTTCTCTTGGCTGCTATAGTGGTGAGGCTATAACTGTAGTAGATAAGCAGAAGAAGACTTTGGTGGTTTCTATTAAGGATGCAAGATACAGCATAGACCAGGAACTGGCTGCTGCCATACTGATCTAGTCCATCCGGCTATGAGTTCAAATCAATACCTACGGGATATATAGGGGATAAGATTCCCTATATATTTTTGAGGATAGGTTAAATGCCTATAACATAGCTTATTGTCAACAAATTATTATTAGCTTCATTTATAGTTGCTGCTGAATGTGATTTAAACTGTTCGGGATAGACCATATGAAACATCTGAGGTTAGAATCACTTGAACCATATGATTGTTCTCTGAAAAGTTAAATAGATAATACGAAGGAGGGAAAACCATGAGAATCGCACTTACGGGAAATCCTAATAGTGGTAAGACTACTATGTACAATGCCATTACGGGACGAAGCGAGAAGATTGGTAACTGGGCTGGTGTTACTGTAGATAAAAAAGAAAGCCCAATCAAGAAGGTTTACAACGAGGGATCTAAGGAGCTTATCGCAGTTGACCTTCCCGGAGCATATTCTATGTCTCCATTTACTTCAGAGGAAAGCATAACCAGTGGTTATGTAAAGAATGAGCATCCGGATGCAATCATCAATATAGTTGATGCAACAAATCTTTCCAGAAGCCTGTTCTTTACAACACAGCTTTTGGAGCTTGATATTCCGGTAGTTGTAGCACTCAACAAGACTGATCTTAATGACAAGAAGGGTAACAAGATTGATGCTAAGAAGCTGTCAGAGAAGCTTGGATGTCCGGTTATCGAAACAGTATCAACAACTGATAAGGGAATCAAGGAGGCTGTTGCAGCAGCCGCAGCACTTGAAGGAAAGGGTCAGAAGGCTCCATATCTTCAGGGCGAGGTTGATATTCACAGCAAGGAAGCTGTTGAAGCGGCTGATAGGAAGAGATTTGATTTTGTAAATGCTATCGTTAAGGACGTAGAAGTCAGAAAGACATTTACAAAGGATAAGAACTTTGGAGATAAGCTGGATAAGGTAATAACCAATCCTATACTTGGTATCATTATCTTTGCATTAATTATGTGGGTAGTATTCTATGTATCGCAGACAACAGTTGGTACATGGCTTGCGGATATACTTGTTGGCTGGATCGAAGCCTTCCAGGGCTGGGTAGGAGATAAGATGGCAGATGCAAATCCTCTGCTTTACGCTCTTCTGGTTGATGGTATCATCGGTGGTGTTGGTGCCGTTGTAGGTTTCCTTCCACTGGTTATGGTAATGTACTTCCTGATCGCACTTCTTGAGGATTGCGGTTACATGGCAAGAGCAACAGTAGTTCTTGATCCTATATTCAAGAGAGTTGGTCTTTCAGGTAAATCAGTTATCCCTATGATCATCGGAACAGGTTGCGGTATTCCTGCTATCATGGCTTGCCGTACTATCCGTAATAAGAGAGAGAGAAGAGCAACAGCCATGCTTGCAACATTTATGCCATGTGGTGCCAAGCTTCCTGTTATTGCACTTTTCGCCGGCGCATTTTTCCCGGAGTCCAAGTGGGTAAGCTGGGTTGCATATATGGTAGGTATTGCACTTGTTCTTCTTGGAGCACTTCTCATCAAGGCTATCACAGGTGCTAAGTTCAGAAAGAGCTTCTTCATTATAGAGCTTCCTGAGTACAAGGTTCCAAGCCTTAAGTTTGCATTCTTCTCAATGCTTCAGCGTGGTAAGGCATACATCATCAAGGCTGGTACAGTAATCCTTGTATGTAACACAGTAGTTCAGATCATGCAGACATTTAACTGGCATTTCCAGGTTGTCGAAGAGGGAATGGAGGACACATCAATTCTTGCATCCATCGCCGGTCCATTCTCATATCTGCTTATCCCTATCGTTGGTGTAGCAGCATGGCAGCTTGCAGCAGCAGCAATCACAGGCTTTATCGCAAAGGAAAATGTAGTTGGTACTATCGCAACAGTATATGCTATTACAAACCTTGTAGATCCTGATGAGCTGGAGCTTATCGGAGAGGGAAATGCAGTTGCAGTTGCTATGGGTATCACAAAGGTTGCAGCACTTGCTTATCTGATGTTCAACCTTTATACACCTCCTTGCTTCGCTGCTCTTGGTGCTATGAACTCCGAGATGCAGAGTGCTAAGTGGCTGTGGGGTGCTATCGGACTTCAGCTCGCAACTGGCTTCACAGTAGGCTTCCTGGTATATCAGGTAGGAACACTTATTACAACAGGAGCTCTTGGAGCTGGATTCGTTGGTGGACTTATTGCAGTAGCTTGCTTCGCAGCAATCATAGTATTCATTATCAGAAGAAATAATAAGGCTATGGAAGTTGAGTATAAGCTGGCATAATATGATATAAACCTGACATAAGCTAGCATAACATGATATAAACTTGGTATAAGCTGGCATAACATGACATAATCTGCATCCCGCTGAACAGGAATTTTCTAAGAAAACAAGTTCAGCGATTGCAGAACCCGAATAATAAATAAAAAAGCTCCTCACCGCTGTATATCAGAGGTGAGGAGTTTTTTAAATACATAGTTAGCAGTGATAGAAACAGGAAGTTATCCTGATTCAAAGCTTCTTAAATCATATCCTGTGCTTTTTGATAATCTCATCTATTTGAAGGCTCTTTTCGTTGTAGAGCGGATCTTCAGACAGATGCTTTTTTAGTTCCCTGCTGCTGCAGTGACCGGAGCAGCTTCCGTGATCGGGACAGGCTCCACAGGTACCATTTCGATACAGATATCTGATAGCAAAGAACAGCAGAACAGCCAGAATTACAAGTATAATAATTGATGATAGATTCATATAGTTACTTCCTCCGGTGCTTACCACATATAACTATAGTGGCAGCTAAGATATTATGTTAGTCAACGAGTTAAATATGTATAACTTATAATAAGTGCATCTATCAATTATGTCAAGCAATTATGTGACCGATTATTACTATCCATGGTTTATTTCCTCCGTAAGGAGACGGTAGGACACCGTCAGGCTTTTATGAGCCCTCATTTTTCTTCCCGCCAGTCTTCTCTGTGCCCTCAGTTTTCTTCCCATCAGTCTTTTCAGTGCCCTCATTTTCCTTCCCGCCAGTCTTCTCTGTGCCTTCATTTTCCTTTCTGTCAGTCTTTACTGCGTCCTCATTTTTCTTCTCATCAAACTTTTTATGGATATTGTTTATATCCTCGGTTGATCCGCCGCCCACATCATCCGGTGCGCGGAAATTTCCTTTTTCCACGAGTCTCAGGAACGCATCTACAACATCCGGGAAGAGCTGTGTGCCTGATACCTCTTTGATGATGGAAACAGCCTTATCGAAGTTCATACGCTTTCTGTAAGGCCTGTCAGAGTACATGGCGTCAAATGTATCTGCAACAGCTATTATCTGTGCAACTCTTGGTATCTCGTCTCCCTTGAGTCCTCTGGGGTAGCCCTTACCATCCGGTCTTTCGTGGTGTGCACCGGCTCCTATGGCAAGCTCAGGCATGATGCTTATATCCTTTAGAACCTTGTAGCCCTGGGCTGAATGAGACTTTATTATATTGAATTCCTGATCCGTAAGCTTTCCCTGCTTGTTAAGAACTTCTGGAGGAATACCGATCTTACCTATGTCATGGAGGAGTGCGATGTTGTAGAACTTATCAACCTCTTCCTCATCATAACCCAGCTCTTCAGCCAGCATTTTAGTATATTCTGCAACTCTGGTAGAATGACCATTAGTATATGTATCCTTCATATCTATGGTCTTGGCGAAGGCTTCTATCATCTCACGGATGAATATCTTGTTTTCCTTATTCTTTCTTTCCAGCTCTTCATTTTTCTTTTTAAAGTAGAGCGCAACTATGCCGCCTGCAAACAGAAGAGCGATAAGTGCCAGAAGGAACTTGCCCCATGCATATTCATGGAACCTTCGTTTCTTGTCAATCACCACCGATATAGCTCTTTCCTCTTCGGAAATATTACTTTTCAGCACCATATTAAAAGTATATTTGCCACCGGGGAGGTTGGTATAGCTGACAGGCTCCAGGTCATTTCTCTCAACTACAACCTTATCATCATCGAAACCGTCCAGCGAGTAGCTGATCTTTGGATTCTTCAGTGAGTAGGTGAATACAAATGGATAGATGGTCATACGCTTGACACCTGCAGGTATGTGAAATGTTCCATTACTGTCAGGATATACTATCTTGCCATCTATCTCTATGTATTCAACCGACATCTTGATATTGCTGATCTTTTCGCTGAACTTATTAATATTCAGGCTGAATACACCGGTTGAGCCGCTGACGTAGAGAGTACCATCGTCATTCAGATAGCTGTAGGAATTAGCAGTGGCAACACAGGGCATACCGGAGTCGGCATTGTAAAATGCGTATTCGATGTCTTTATTGGCAAGCAGTTGTTCGGTTGGTGTAAGGTATATACCATTACTGCTAAGAACCCACATATTACCATTTTCATCTTCATACATATCAAAGTTGTTGGTGTATGGAAAGCCTTCAATGGTGGTTATCTTTCCGTCCTTCATATATGCAAGGGAATTACTGGTTATTACCCAATATAGCCCCCTGCTTCTGTCCGGAATCAGACGGAGTATTACTTCGGATTTAAGTCCGTCGCTTATTCCTATCTTAGAAACAGAATCAGAATCTATCACATAGATACCATCTCCGTCAGAACCCAGCAGCATCTGTCCGTTATCACCTTCACAGGCGGTAAGGATTGCAGTGTTTGCCAGTCCCTCGTCAGCACCGTAGAAGTCGATGATTTTATCACCTTCAATAAGTGCGAGACCACCGGTATGCGCAACCATGATGATGCCATCTGAACGCTCATAGACTATTCTGATCTTGTTGGAAGCAAGACCATCCTCTTCAGTGAATAAGGTTACATTTCCGTTATCGTATTTTACAAGCCCCAGATCGCTGAAGGTGCTGAACCAAAGTATGTTATTGGAGTCCTTATATATAGATCTTATTCGTATATTATCCATAAGATCTTCCAGGGTTTCGATGCTGCCGACCAGCTTGCGTGTACTCTGATTAGTACAGCTTTTTATAGGGAGATGATCCAGGATGTCCGAATCATGCTGCATGTAGGTCTGTATAAGTCCGGTATCTGTACCCAGAAGAAGGGTATCGTTATAGATACAGGTTGAGTTTACGATCATGGTGTCGAGAGAGTTGCGGTACTGGATATCCACGAACTCATTTGGAACTATCTTCATCAGTCCCTGTCTCGTTGAGGTAAACCATATGTTACCTTCGTAGTCGGCCATCATGTGACCGATGGATTTGTCCATAGGAATATTCTTTATAGTGGTAAAATGGTTGCTGGTAAGCATTCCTATACCATTATCAGAGCATATCCAGGTGATACCATCGATATGTTCTATGGAGTTGATATTGTAAAATGGACTGACATCGATGGTTGAAAGTGTAGTAAGCTTATCATTTATATTTCCATAAAATATATGAGAGGTTTCTGTTCCGAGATATACATATCCCGGATTCATAGGATCCGGAAGAACAGTTCTGATATTTCCTGTACCTATCTTGTCACCGCTATAGTAATCCAGCACCTTGTCATTTGCAAAGGTGAAAAAATCACCATCATTTGTGACGCCATATACCATACCTTTATCATCAGCTCTTAGCTCATAGATGTATTCTTCGTTAAGAAGTGACGAGTTAACAGCACGAAGATTCATATCATTATCAATGATTCCCATTCCGTGTGTTGTACCAACGATAATATTTCCATCACCATCCTCGGTCAGAGCTCTGATGGAGGATGACTTCAGGATGTCCGTCTGGTTGAAGAAGGTAAAGGTTCCGTGATCATATACACCTACACCTGCATCGTTGGTTCCAATCCATAGACGGTCCTTGCTATCTACATACAGACTGACTACGCTGGTTATACCTTCCTTGGGATCGATTCTGTCAAAGTTTACGCCGTCATATCTGACCAGACCGCTGTAGCCGCCAATCCAGATGAAGCCCTCGGATGTTTCGGCTATGGCATTGGACTCAGAGGTTGGAAGACCGTTGGTACTGTCGTAAAGGACTGCGGAATAACCGTCACCTCTTCCGGTAGGATCGACCTGAATCTCATCGTAATCTCCGCCTGATGAGGACTCTGCAAATGTTGAAAAACTAGTGGAGAGTGTGAAGCATAGTATAGAAATGAGAAAGAATAGTAAGAATCGTTTCATAACCTGTACTCCATTATTGAAAATAAAAACCATGAACTCTGATGCCGGAAAAATCTCAGGCTGTGGATTATCATAAATATAAACTGAAAGAATAACTTCTTAATATGAAAATAATAATAGACACATTGCAAGTTACATTTTATCATATATAAGTAAATCGGACAAATAGAATCGGGAGTATGCAGTCAGGAGTATATATAGAAGGACCATGCTGATTACAAGAAACACTAAGATTAATATCATAATAGTAGCCCTGATAGGTACAGCGCTTCTTGTAGTGGGGGCTGTAGTAGGGGAAAAAATGTTCCTCTATTCTATACCCGTTATCTTCTATCCGGTTATCATAATATACTGGGCATCTCTTGTTAACCTGAAGGTCGTTAATTACAGGATCAGAAGACTGTTCCTTCTGCTGGCGGCTAATCTGGTTTACTGGTCCTTTATCCAGATTTATAAATACAACATGCTGGAAAATGAAATAACCATTATAAGGTATTCCTGGTACAGTTACTATATTCCTCTGGTTTCATTTCCCCTGCTATGCTTCATGATAGCTCTCGGAATCGGAGATTCTGAGCTTGGGAGATATAACAGACTGCTGAGCCTGCTCTGGTGTGTAGCGGGTGCCATGATCCTTATGGTATTTACGAATGACCTTCATGAGTGGGTTTTTATTTTCTATAATGGCTTTGAGCTTTCAAACAGTGATTACAGGTATGGACCGGGATATTACATTATTATGATGTGGATACTGGTTCTGATTTCACTTTCACTTCTTATATCTATTAGAAAGATAGTATTTGCCGCGGTCAGAAGAGATGTCTGGATTCCGACTATCATATTTGTCATCGGAGTTATATATGGTCTTTTAAATACATTTACCCGCATTTTTTATTACCATGATATGAAGATACTCAGGTTTCAGCAGGTGTTCTCCACATTGATCATAGCTTTCTGGGAAAGCTGTATCCAGATAGGTATGGTTCGTTCAAACAGAAACTATGACAGGCTTTTCGTGGCTTCTTCGACTAATATGGTTATTCAGGATAAGTCCAATAACATAGTATATAGTACGAATGGATTTCAAAAGGATACCACAGCCGGTTCCGGAAGGCGTATTCACAGGATGGATATAACAGGTGGAAGTGTGGTGTGGATAGATGATATTTCCAGACTGTTAGAGGCAAGATCCAGGCTCTCTGATGTTAAGGGAGTTCTCTCTGAAGAAGGCGAGCTTCTGAAGGCTGAGAAGGAAATGCAGGAGAGGAAGACGCGTCTGATGATAAGGGATCGTGTATATTCGATGCTTTCTGAAAAGCTGGAGGAAAAGAATCAGGAGATAGAAAGGCTGATCGATGCTGATATTCCAAACCGTATAAAGCTGGCTAAGATATCTGTACTGGGAGCATATATTAAGAGGTGGAGCAATCTGAAGCTGCTTCAGGAACGTGAACATGAACAGGGAAATACCGTATTAGCTACTAAGGAGCTGACACTATCCATAAAGGAATCACTGGAATATGCTGAGAGTATGGGGCTTAGAAGCTATCTGGATATGGAAAAAACCTTGGATTATTACGATGGAAATATACTGATAGATATATATGAGCATTTTGAAGTCAGGCTGGAAAAGCTGCTGGAAGCTGCAAGGTATGTATATGTCAGGATGTATGAGAGAAATGGCGGTCTGGTTCTTGAGATGACAGAGGATGATGAGGAAGAGCCATCTTTACGTTATCAGTCAGGAGGTGAAAGATGAAACATTTTCAGCTTCTGATGAATATGTGGTTTGGCGACAGTATATTGCATCTTCCTAAGAGCCTCATCGGTCCGCTTACTATGGTTATAATGCTCCTGTTCTGGATTCAGATATCGGTTCTGGTTTTTTTTATCAGAAACAGGATAGTGTGGTGGAAGAATCTGTATATTATACTGACGCTGATATTTGAGTATCTGTTCTTTCAGATGATCTTAGGAACGCGCTTCAAGGGGGAAAGAGCTGAATGGTGCGTTAATATCCTGAGCCATATATCTTATTTGACATTTTTGGCGATTGTAATCCTGATGGGTATAGTTCTGATACTATCTCTGATGGATTATAAAAAGTGGAAGAGGACGCATATAACCAATATGTCCATCAAAGAAAGTATGGATATACTGCCGGATGGAGTAGTTATATATTCTTCAGAGGGAATGCCGCTTCTGATTAATCCGGCAATGGAAAGTATCTCCAATAAATGCTTTGGAAAACCTCTCATAAATGGTATAGAACTGGAAGAAAAGCTGGAGACGCTTCTTGGTAAAAAGCTTTCTGAAGAAGGACAGGTTATAAAGCTCAGTGAAAATGATATATATATGGTTAAAAAATCTATCATATATATAGAAAAGATAGAGTGTCGTGAGCTGATAATGAGCGATGTAAGGGATGAATATATAGTTAATAGCCTTCTTGAGAAAGAAAACAGAAGACTTGCATCGATGAACAGGCGTCTTAGTAATCTGAATAAGATCATAGATGAGGTCACGATTGATTCAGAGATACTGGATGCAAAGGTTCAGGTTCACGATTATCTGGGACAGGTTCTTATAGCGACCAAGAGCTATATGCAGGCATCCTACGATATTGATAAAGATGAGACAAATACAGACGAGAACCGTGAAAAAAAGCTTCTGGAAATGTGGCAGGAGAGCATCATGTTTTTCAGAGATCTTGGAAAGAAAGAGAAAAAGGATGAGCTTCAGCAGCTTATGAGTATTGCGGATGACGTAGGAGTGAAGATATTACTCTCTGGTGTGATTCCTCAGGATAAAGATATAAGGCATGTATTTGTTACTGCTATGCACGAATGTCTGACCAATACCATAAGGCATGCTGGTGGTGATGAGCTGTATGTTCGGGTTGGAGAAAGCAGCATAAATATAAAGAATAATGGCAGCCCGCCTGTTAAGGGAATCGTTGAAAGCGGTGGACTTGCCTCACTCCGGCAACTGGTTGAGAATCAGGGCGGGGAAATGAATATAAGCTCGGATATGGAATTTGAGCTGGAGATAGTGCTTTGATATTTATCATGAAAATGTGCCGGGTGCGGATTTGGGGTTAGAAAGATAAAGCGGAGGTTTATATGAGCTTTAAAGTAATAATAGTGGATGATCAGAAGATTTCCAGACAACTGTTTGAGACATTTGTCGAAAATGATCAGGAATTTGAACTTGTGAAGTCTGTTGAGTCGGCAGGCATGATAGATGTGTATCTGGCAAGGTATAAGGCTGATCTTATTATAATGGATGTGGTAATGGCAGATGGCAGCAACGGGCTGGATGCCTGCGAATATGTTAAGAAGAATTATCCGGATATAAAGATCATAGTGGTCACCTCCATGCCGGAGGCGGGCTTTCTGGAAAGAGCCAGAAAGATAGGGGTGGATAGCTTCTGGTACAAGGAAGTAAGCCGTGAGCCGCTTCTGGATATCATGCATAAAACTATGGAGGGAAAGCATATTTTTCCTGACAGTGTACCTGAAGAAGAGTTCGGATTTATCAAAAGCTCAGAGCTTACCAGAGCTGAGATGGAGGTTCTAAGAGAACTTACAACAGGTGCCGGAAATGGGGAGATAGCGGACAGACTTAATCTTTCCATAAATACTGTGCGCTCCCATATCCAGCACATGCTTGATAAAACCGGATTTGCTAATAGAACCGAGCTTGCCATCGAGGCAAGAGTAAGGGGAATAGCAATCAAATAACTGACTAGCAGATTCTTGGGAGCAGTTCACCACTCGGACGGGAAAGCATGGTCTTCGCACCTACCGCTGTGGTGAGAACCACCTTTCC
>DGRT01000005.1:0-12890 GCA_002391105.1 Lachnospiraceae bacterium UBA4381
GATATACAGCTATAAGACAAGGTGTACCCTTTCCTGCCTGATACTCTGAACGAACTGTGTGACCCGGAGCCTTAGGTGCGATCATAGTAACATCTACATCTGCCGGAGGAACGATCTGACCAAAATGAATATTGAAACCATGTGCAAACATAAGCATGTTGCCCGGCTCAAGATTTGGCTCGATATCTTTCTTGTACATAGCTGCCTGCTTCTCATCATTGATAAGGATCATGATGATATCAGCCTTCTTAGCTGCTTCTGCAGTTGTATAAACTTCAAAGCCCTGCTCCTCAGCCCTCTTCCATGACTTTGAACCCTCATAAAGACCGATGATAACATGCGCACCGGAATCCTTAAGGTTAAGTGCGTGAGCGTGACCCTGGCTACCATAACCTATTATTGCGATTGTCTTTCCCTCAAGAAGAGATACATTACAATCCTGCTCATAGAAAATCTTTAAATCTGACATTTTAATGCCTCCTTTTATAAAAACTTACTCAGTATAAAATGCTGAGTTATTTGGATACTGATTAACATCCCATAAGGATATATCAAAACAAAACTTTAAAGCGATGTGCCATCAAAGGCGCCTCTGGTAAGACCTGTAATACCGGTTCTGACAAGCTCCTCGATCTCAAAGCCTTCAAGCAGATGAAGGAACGCTGTAATCTTACCGGAATTACCTGTAAGCTCAATCATAAGCGAATCAGGTGATACATCAACTATATTGGCTCTATAGATATTAGCTATAGAAATAATCTCCTGTCTCTGATCCTTATCAGCCTTAACCTTTACAAGAGCAAGCTCTCTGCAGACAGACTCACCATCCTTAAGCTCGATAATCTTTACAACATCTTCAAGCTTGTCGAGCTGATTCTTGATCTGAGAAAGAATCTTGTCGTCTCCGGTTACAACAACTGTCATACGAGAATACTTAGGATCCTGTGTTACACCAACAGACAGACTGTCAATATTATATCCTCTACGGCTGAACATTCCGGATACTCGGCTAAGCACACCTGAAGTATTCTCAACCAGCAGAGATAGAACCTTTGTTTTCATAATCTATTCCCTCTTTTCATGAAATAAAAAACACATTTCTAATTTTAGCTTTCCACAGCAGCATTGTCAAGATGTGAAACTTAGTAAACCACTACAGGAGTTCCTGCATCAAGAGCCATATATACATCTCTGGCAAAGGCATGCGGCAGATTGACACACCCATGAGAACCATTTGAAATATATATATCCTCTCCGAACTTCCATCTCCAGGATGCATCATGCAGTCCGATACCTCTGTTAAATGGCATCCAGTAGTCAACCCACACAGGAGTTTCACCACCGGTAAGAAGTGATGGCGACTGCTTGTAATAGATATAATACAGTCCGGGAGGGGTTGCATTTCCCCTGTTCACGCATCCGGTAACACAGTCAGAATCCATGGTCATCTTGCCATTCTGATATATATACACATGCTGCCTCGCAAGATTTACCTCAACGTAGGTATCTCCAATATCCTCCTTTTCAGTAGAATATACAGTACCTTCATTGGAGAATATAGGCTTTCTGGATACATTTCTCTGATGGATAAGATCCGAATACAGAAGCTCAGTCTCCTCCTCTATATTGATCTGCCAGCCATAATATTCACCATGCACATTTATATATTTACCATCATGATTTCTGAAAACGCGGTCCTTGTCATAGGTATCATTAAGCCATGAATATCTGTTAAGAACATCCTCCACAGCACTTTTACTGATCGCCGTTCCATAGGTTTCATTTATCACAATAGTATCATAAAGCTGGCGTCTGGTAAATGGTATCTCTGTGTCACCATACATATAATAAATCTTAAGATTCGCCACTGTATTACAGTAATCAAGACAGCCCTGAACCTTATAGGAATCAACCGGATATTCAGGAAGCTTGTAGAAGCCCTCTTCATCAACGTTTATCTTCGTTTCCCCCTTAGTGATAGCTTCCTTTATCCTGTCCCGAAGCTTATCAACATCCTCGATAGTGGTTCCTGCCTCTTTAACAGTCGCTACCACCACTCCTTCGTCATTCATTTCTATAACAGGATTCTCAGGAGCTATCATATTCTCAGCTTTTAACTGACTGAAGCCGTCAAGGGTTCTGTCCAATAATTCATCCTTAAAGGACAGCTTCTTCTCAACCTTATAATCTCTGCCATTAAGACTCATAAACCAGAGAAACGGATTCTGTTTCAGTCTTATAGAATCAAGCTCAGTAAAATAATCGTAAACCAGACCGACATTTTTACCTGTAATAGTCTGCTTTCCGTCTCTGAACTGGAGCTCCAGCTTATAATCGGCAGGATTCTCCTTTATCATTTTTTCGGCATATACAGGAGTCTCCATACCACAGTCAACATTATTAATCCTGCTGCCCGGAAAATAGTAAAACTGCGAAAAATAAGCCATAGCCAGATATCCGATTGCAGCAAGTCCCAAAACAATAATGAAAATGTTCCCTATTACCTTCCCCATTTTTAACACCCGCACTACTTAAAAACTACACCTACAACTTCAGGAATATTATTGATCTTAAGCTTAATAGAATGTTGTCCTATACCATTTGTTATGATCATGGTTGTAGAACCCATCTTCTTTATCCCATATACATAATCAGCAAAGGGTCTTAGTCTCGGTGTTACAAGACCTCTGTTAATTATCGGAAATCTCAGGATACCGCCATGAAAATGTCCGGAAAGCACCAGATCAGCGCCCCATTCACTGTACCCCTTCATAAAGTCAGGAGTATGTGCCAGAAGTATGGTATATTCATCCGGGCGGCGTTCCCCCAGCAGCCTCGTGATCTCCTCATTTCCAAGCTCCGGAAATAATCCCCTGCTATAATATTTCAGAGGAATGTCCAGACCATATACTCTGACATCATCCCATAATTCATAATTCTCATTTATCAAAAAACGGACTCTCGTGTCAAGGCTTCCCCGTATAACCTCCCAGGCTTTTCCGGAGCCTTTATAATTCACTGTACATCTTTTTTCGTGATTACCATAGGAATATAAAACCTTATATTTTTCAGCAAGAGTATTGATAAGCTCCGCTGCCGGAACCGTCTCCCCGTCTTCGCCCTCAGCATTACTGTTTACCATATCTCCGCCGAGCAGAATATATTCAGGATCAAAATCATCTATAAGCTTAATGATACGGCTGTTCAGCCTGCCATTCATAGCCTCATGATAATCAGAGATAAATATAAACCTTTTACCTGTCAGGGCTGCAGGTCCTTTTATCTCATAACGGGTGAGCTTTATCCTGTTTAATTCCCTGTAGCTTTCAAGAAAAACAAGCCCTATCAAAGCTACGAATATTATCAAAAGTATAAGAATTAATCTCATGCTATTCCTCGTCGTCAGAATCTACAGTAAAACCCTCTATGCCATAGTCCTCCGGATCCTTTTCATATTCCGAATCCAGTTCATCATCCTCATATTCGTATTCTTCTTCCGTATCAGCCGAAGACTCATCTTCCTCATCCTTCTTCGCGATAACCTCCAGACCAGCTTCCTTTTCAGCCTGCTTCCTGAAGTCTTCTATCTTATCCTGGGAAATGCTTGGAAGCTCATCCATAGAAGAGATACCAAAGTTCCTAAGAAAATCATCCGTAGTTCCAAAAAGTATCGGATGTCCGGGAGCATCAAGTCTGCCAACCTCACAGATAAGGTTATATTCCACAAGCCTGTTTACAACATGCGAGCAGGATACACCTCTTATCTTTTCGATCTCCGCTCTGGTAACAGGCTGCTTGTATGCCACAATGGCAAGTGTTTCAAGAAGCGTATCCGTAAGAGTATGCTTTCTAGGCATATTTACTATACGTCCCAGAACCTCATAATATTCATTTTTAGTGCAAAGCTGATACTTGTTCTCAAGTCTGAGAAGTCTGATACCTCTATTCTCATCCTCGTATGATTTTTCCAGCTCATCCAATGCTGCATGAAAAGCCTTTTTATCTACCGGCTCCTCTTCGGTTCCAAGAGCCTGAAGGAGCTTACCCTCTTCTATGGCACTGCCTGTAGCAAAAAGAACAGCCTCGATCGCAGCCGTTAAGTTTATCTTTTCTTCTGACATATCCTTACTCCAGTGAATCGATCATTATATCTCCGAACATTTCATCCTGTCTTATAACCAGAACTCCGGATTTCATAAGCTCTAAGATAGCAAGAAATGAAACGATAAGGTTGACCTTCCCTCTCCGGCTTCCAAGCAGAGTTCTGAAATTAATAGATTTAAGCCCTCTTATCTCATTTCTTATCTCAACCATCTTATCTTCAAGCCTGATTTCATCCCGCTTTATAGTTCCGAACTTGCTTCTTACAGGATCCACCCTGTCAATCTCTCTTCTAAGTAAGGTCTGAAATATCTCATTCAGCTTTTGCATGGTAATGTCCTGAAGCAGTTCTCCGGGATCAACCTCCTGCTTTATCTGCTTTACTTCTGGCGGAATGGTTTCTGATTTATAAAAGGAATTACCCGCATCATAAGACATATCCTTCAGCTCATAGGAAGCATATTTATACATCTTATATTCCAGAAGACTTTTAACAAGCTCGCTTCTCGGATCCTCTTCCTCCTCTTCCTCTTTTTCCTCCTTGGGAAGAAGCATTCTGGATTTAATGGAAATAAGCGTTGCTGCCATAACCAGAAAGTCACTCATGACATCCATATCCTCTTCCATCGTATCCAGATAAGCCAGATACTGTTCGGTGATCTGAACTATAGGAATATCAAATATATTAAATTTGTTTTTCTCAATAAGATGCAGCAGAAGGTCCAGCGGTCCTTCAAATGTATCCAGTTTATACTCAAGTTTATTCATTATCAGTTGTACTCCAGGTAAGAGTTGATGCCTCTTTCTTCCTGTCTCTTGTAAGAAGGTCATGAAGAGCATCTCTTGCCGGATAGCCCTCAAAAAGTATCTTATTTACATATTCAACTATAGGCATATCAACATCATACTTGTTGGAAAGTGCAAGAGCAGCCTTGGCAGAATATACACCTTCTACAACCATCTTTACATCATCCATAGCTTCCTGATAGGTCTTTCCCTGTCCCATCAGATAACCGGCACGTCTGTTACGGCTATGCTGTGACGCACAGGTAACTATCAGGTCTCCAGTACCTGAAAGACCGGAAAAGGTTTCAGGTTTACCACCCATAGCAACACCAAGTGCAGTAATCTCATATATACCTCTTGTGATAAGGGCAGCCTTGGTATTATCTCCACAGCCCAGTCCGTCAGCAACACCTGCAGCAAGAGCTATAACATTCTTTATAGCTCCGCCAAGCTCTATACCTATAACATCAGGACTTGTATAAACCCTGAAATAATCTGTCATAAATACATCCTGAACATATTTGGCAAGTCCCTTATCCTTAGCACCGACTACAACTGTAGTAGGAAGCTCGCGTCCCACCTCTTCAGCATGGCTCGGTCCTGAAAGAACCGCTACTCTCGCCTGAGGGATCTCCTGTTCTATTACCTGTGATAATCTGTACAGAGTCTCATCTTCGATACCCTTGGAAACACTGACTATCACCTTGTCCTTTTCAACAAAAAGAGAAGCACTCTTAGCAGTACTTCTGACAAATGGAGAAGGAACAGCCATGACAATAAGATCCTTGTCATAGATAGCATTTTCCATATCAGTAGTATATTCGATAGTTCCCGGAAGCATTACTCCGGGAAGTTTGGAAAGATGCTGGGAATTCTCCCTCAACATCGATATCTCTTCCGGATCTATAGACCACACAGTTACAGTATGATTATTACATGCAAGAAGTCTGGTAAGCGCTATGCCCCAGCTTCCCGCGCCAAGTACACATATTTTCATACGCCCTCCTGTTTTTTGAAATGGAACTTATTTTCCTCATGATTCTTTAATCTTATGATATTCGCCTTATGCTTATATATAGCAAGTCCGGCAAAAAGTACAGCTATAACACAGCTTTCTATAAAAGCAGCTCTTGAAGCCGGAATACTCATATCAAAACACATAAGTCCCATAACACCGAATATTATATAAGCGATAACGAATTCAACCATAAGTGATATGGAGCCCACCGACATATACCCGGTTATTGCAATAGCCCCAACAAAAAGTATAAGCAGTATAATTATCATAAGAGGCTGAAGAAGTCCAACAACAGTACCTCCTATAGTTGCTATACCCTTACCTCCCTTAAAGCCAAGATAAAAAGGAAATACATGTCCAAGAACAGCACCAAATCCAACATACAGAACATATAGCAGATATGAATCAGGATACATATTCTTAAATATCAGCCTGGCAACAAGACAAGGGATAAAGGATTTGCAGAAATCTCCAAGAAATACCACGAGTCCTGCCTTAAAGCCAAGAACCCTGAGAGCATTTGTAGTACCTGAGTTTCCACTTCCATGCTCCCTTATATCAGTACCGCTAAGCTTGCCATATATAACACCTGTCTGCAGAAGACCACAGCAGTAGCCAACCACAAGACATATTATTCTATATAAGATACTCATTTATCATTCCTCTCACGAAGCAATATTCTAATCGGTGTGCCTCTGAACAAAAATGCCTCACGCAGTTTATTCTCTATATATCTGATATAAGAAAAATGCGCCAGCTCTTTATCATTTACAAATAGCACAAAGGTCGGAGGCTTTACACTTACCTGCGTCATATAGAACAGCCTCAGTCTCCTTCCCTTATCATTAGGTGGTTCATTTTCCGCTACAGCTTCTGTCAGTATCTCATTCAAAACACCTGTCTGTATCCTGTGCGCACAGTAACCATATACCATATCAATAAGGTCATAGAGCTTGTTCAGCCTCTGACCGGTAAGAGCAGAAACATAAAGCATCTCAGCATACGGCATATAAGCCAGCCGCTTTCTTATGTCCTTGGTCATATGATTCATAGTGTTGGTATCCTTTTCTATAAGATCCCATTTGTTTACTACTATGATCATGCCCTTTCCACGTTCATGGGCTATTCCGGCTATCTTTGCATCCTGCTCTGTTATTCCCTCAGAAGCATCTATAACAAGAATAGCTATATCGCACCTCTCAACTGCCGCAACAGTTCTTATGATACTGAACCTCTCTATCTCATCCTTAATCTTGGATTTACGTCTAAGACCCGCAGTATCAATAAATACATACTCCGTACCATTATGCTTAACTCTGGTATCTATGGCATCTCTGGTAGTTCCTGCAATATCAGAAACTATAAGCCTGTCAGAGCCTAGAAGCCTATTAATGATGGAAGATTTACCTGTATTGGGCTTTCCGATAACAGCTACTCTCGGAATATCTTCATCATACTCCTCGCCAGTATCCTCGCCGAAGCCTTCAACCACCTTTTCCAGCAGATCGCCCAGCCCCTGCTTTCCGGATGCCGATACAGGGTAAGGATCGCCTATACCAAGATTATAGAATTCATATACATAAGGCTCGAACTTTTCATAGTTATCAACCTTATTTACACAGAGAACCACATTTTTATGTGATTTTCTAAGCATATCGGCAACCTGGATATCATTCGCCGTTACTCCGCTTCTGACATCTGTTACAAATATGATAACATCCGCTGTCTCTATCGCTATCTCAGCCTGCTCTCGCATACTGCGCATAATGATATCCTCTGCCTCTGTATCTATACCACCGGTATCAACCAAAGTAAACTTCCAGTTCAGCCACTCAACGTCAGCATATATTCTGTCTCTGGTAACTCCGGGAGTATCCTTGACTATAGCCAGTCTTTCTCCGGCAAGAGTATTAAAGAGTGTTGATTTTCCTACATTGGGCCTACCTACTATGGCCACCATTTTTTTTGACATATCTAATCACCGCCCTAAGTTTAAAACTTATTTATTGTATCATAACAGAGAATTTTTTGGAAGATATTAAAATGCGTTCTTAATATGCTCTATCCTATCGCCTTCGATTCCTATCACATCGAACCTTATATTAGTATCATCTATAACATAGCCATTACTTTTTAGATAGCTGAGGGCGCCGTTTCGGATTCTCTGCTGCTTCCTGCTATCTACAGCCTCAAAAGGATTTCCGCTATAAGAGCTGGCTCTGTACTTGACCTCTATAAAAACAAGAAAATGCTGATCCTGGGCTATCACATCTATCTCAGAAAATCTGGTTCTGTAATTCATTTCCAGCACTATATAACCGGCATCGCTCAGATAGTCAGCAACACGCTTTTCCCAATACGAACCAACTCTCCTCTTATTTTCTGACATACATGTCCTTTCTACTATTTTTCACCAAATAATATCTATATGATGCAGATATCAAAAGAAGCTTTCCAAATCATACGATATCCGAATTACCGATTTAATCATTTATTGATATTTTTGCTGATTATACTACATCCTTCAATGTATAAACTTTGTTATAAATGTTCTTCTATGTATCTCGCAAGGTCCTATATTCATAAGTGCATCGGTATGCTGCTTCGTTCCGTAACCGGCATTTTTTTCAAAGCCATACTCAGGAAACTGCTTTCCGTACTCTTCCATAAGTCTGTCTCTCGTTACCTTTGCAACTATACTGGCTGCTGCTATAGCAAACGAAGTCGCATCGCCCTTAATAATGCTCCTCTGGGGAATATCCAGATCCGGAATAGGAAATGCATCCACCATAACAAGATCAGGTCTCACCTTTAATCCCATTACACTGTCACGCATGGAAAGGCTGTCTGCAAGGCTGATACCCTCTGAATCAATAAATGCAGCGTCCCTCATTCCAACTGCCCAGGCAACTGCATTTTTAGTTATCTCATCATATAACCTTTCTCTAACGGCAGCCTTGACCTGCTTGGAATCATTTACATACGGAATGATGCAGTCTCTTGGAAGTATAACAGCCGCAGCCATGATAGGTCCGGCAAGTGGTCCTCTTCCAACCTCATCCACGCCACAGATATACTGATATTCATCACCAGCCGAAAGATCATAGTGCTTCATCGCCCGCACTCTGCCAAGCTCCTCTCTACATTCCGCAGCAAGCTTTCCGGCACTGCTTAAGACCTTAGCAGCACCGGTTCTTGTGTCAGAAGAATACTTTTCTGCAAAAACCTCCAGAGCCCGCAGCTTATCATCTACCGCCAGAATATCCATATTTTTGATATTTTTAAATTCTTCTTTGATAATACTGAGACTTATCTCCATATTTGTCCCCCATTTCCAATCTTCCATATTAATGGATGTCACAAGTATCTTTTGAAATCATATGATATAAAAACATTCGGGTTTAATAGCCCGAATGTTTTAATCAAAATAGTAAGTTTAGTCAACTTTTCCAAAGCTTGAGAAAGGCGCAAGTCTTAGCGCAACCCTTCCGATTATTTTTTCCCTCTTTATATTTCCAACATCAGCCCACCGGCTGTCACGGCTGTCATTTCTATTATCTCCCATGACAAAATATTCATCCTCACCCAGATATACCGGATCTGATGCTATTCCGCTATCGAGAATTATTTCTTTTCCATAGCTTTCCACCAGAAGCGTATCATTTATATAGATATTACCATCCGGCATAATCTGAACCTTCTCCCCCGGAAGACCTATAATCCTCTTAACATAGTATATTTCTTCATCACCTGCATAAGGGAATACGATAACCTCAAACCTCTTAGGATCACTAAAGTGATATGTAAATTTATCTACCCAGAGCTGATCACCGTTAAAAAGAGTATTTTCCATCGAGGATCCGTTTACAGTCGTTCTCTGTCCAACATAAGTTATCATAAAATAACAAATAAGAATAACTATACCTATGTAGATTATAAGACTGAGAAGCTCCTTTACTATATTTACCTCATTAGGATCCTTTTTCTTCTTAACCTTCTTATAGTCAGGATTGTTATAATCCTCTTCAGTATAATCATCAGCCGGATCCTTTTCTTCTTCATCCTCATCCTGCTTTTCAGAAGAATCTGCTTCCTCAGAACTCTGGTTCTCTGAAGTTTTGGTTTCTGCAGCAGATGCGACAACATCTGAAGCCTCCTCAGATGAAGCTACAGTCTTTTCAGCAGCCTGAGATGCTTCCCCGGCAGAATTATCTTTGCCTTCTGATGGTTTAGATGCTGCTGATACTTCGGATGTATCAGTTACTTCGGACGTATCAGATACTTCAGACGCACCAGATACTTCAGATGTATCAGATACTTCAGACGCACCGGATACTTCGGACGCACCGGATACTTCGGATGTATCAGATGCTTCAGTATTATCATCAGTCTCAGCACCAAGTGCTTTTTTCTTCTTACGTGCTTCTTTTTCTGCTTTTTTCTTTTCTTTTAATTCCAGCTTCTGCTGTTTCTTAAGTTCTCTTTCCTCCTCATAGGTCATTTCCTCTGCCCATTTAGCGAAATCAGAACGTCTGTCTTCATCTTCAAATGCCATAGCGTCTCCTTTATATGTTTTCAGGCTTTTCCAGTGTAACACGCCCCAGATTACCGGATCTCATATCATCCACCAGAAGTCTGGCAGCCTTATCTATATCAGGCTCTCCGCCTTTTTTTATACATTTCTTATTATCTGCGATAGCATATAATATCTCGTCACGTTTAACACCGTCTTTTATCATATACCTATCTGCAAGCACATTGCAATAATTTGTTTGCATAAAATCTATGATAAATGCAGCTATATCACGCATTTCCAGGATATCATCATTTATAGAGCCTATGGTTGCAATTCTGAGACCAATCTCAGGACTGTCAAACTTCGGCCATAATATACCGGGCGTATCCAGAAGATTTATATCTTTTGAGATTCTTATCCATTGATTACCCTTGGTAACACCGGGTTTATTTCCGGTCTTTGCAGCAGTTTTTCCAACATAGGAATTGATAAAGGTGGATTTGCCTACATTTGGAATACCAACAATCATTGCCTTAACAGGTCTGGCGGCAATCCCCCTTCTCCTGTCTCTTTCTATCTTGTCAGCGGCAACCTCTCTTACTGCATTTGTAATCATAAGAGTTTGTTTCCTCACTCTGGCATCAATCGGAATAGCCTTTATCCCCTGTTCCTTAAAATACTTTATCCAGCTTTCCGTAATCTGCGGGTCCGCCATATCGGCTTTATTTAATATTATCAGCCTTTTTTTATTATTAGCCAGGGTCTTAATATCCGGATTGGAACTGCTGAAAGGAATCCTCGAATCCAAAAGCTCTATAACGATGTCGCAGAGCTTTATATCCTCCTGCATCTTTCTTCTCGCCGCAGTCATATGTCCGGGGTACCAGTTTATATCCATTAAAAAACTCCTCTAATTTATCAAATAATACGACCTGAGTTATTTAAGCTTTCCTCTTTCTTTTATTGATAAGAACGATGCGCAATAATTATTTAAGCTTTTCTCTATCTTTTACTAATAAGAACGATATCCAATAATTATTTAAGTTTTCCTCTTTCTTTTATTGAGAAAAAAGAAATGCAATAACTATTTAAGCTTACCTCTTTCTTTTATTGAGAAAAAAGAAATGCAATAACTATTTAAGCTTACCTCTTTCTTTTATTGAGAAAAAAATATGCAATAACTATTTAAGCTTACCTCTTTCTTCTTTGGGATAGATGCGATATATGATCTTCCCCTTGATTTCGGATTTCTGAACATTTCCATAATTAATAAAGCGGGAATCCTCACTATTGCTGGTATTATCACCTATCACAAAATATTCATCCTCTTTAAGCTTAATAGTTTCCGAAAGAACACCGGCTGAATTGATGTATGAATAAGACATCTCATCACTTGTGCGCTTACCATTAATTACAAGCCGCCCTGCAACAACTGATATAGTGTCTCCGGGAAGACCGACAACTCTTTTTATATCATAATAATCCGTACTTCCTATCCTGACTATCGCAACTATATCATTTCTATGGATTCTGCCCATCTTGTAAGCAGCCTTATTTAAGATAAGCTCATCATCATTTGATATGGTCTGTTCCATAGAAGGACCTGTCATGAAAACAGACTGAAGGCAGAACTCCGTTACACCAAAGCCAAGTATAATAGCCGCAAATATAACAATCACGGTATTGGTAAGAGTATTAAAAGTCTTTTTCTTTACCGGCTTTTTCTCACCCTTCTTGCCTAAAGTATATTTAATAGAACCCTTTCTTTTCTTCATAATGCATTTCTCCCGAATTAAGAGAAAAACCGGAGGTCATAAACCTCCGGTTTATTGTAAACTGATTATAGAGTAATTTATTTGATAACCTCTTTAACCTTAGCTCTCTTACCAACTCTGTCACGAAGATAGAACAGCTTAGCACGTCTTGCCTTACCACGTCTAACAACTGTAACCTTCTCAACAAGTGGAGAGTTAACCGGCCAGGTCTTCTCAACACCAACACCGTTAGAATTCTTTCTAACTGTAAATGTCTGTCTTGCACCATGACCCTGAACCTTGATAACAGTACCTTCAAATACCTGTGTTCTGGTTTTCTCACCTTCCTTGATCTGAGCTGATACCTTAACAGTATCACCTACATTAAAATCAAGCTTGTCCTGACGAAGCTGTGCATCCTCGATGCCCTTAATGATCTCTTCATAGCTCTTCATAATAAAACCTCCAAAAAATGAAATATTTTTTCAGACGTTCTTGTATCAGATAAATATAATAGCCCAAGGGCCATTTGGGAAATACCTCAAACCTGCTTTAAACAAAAATATAAACCAAAGCAGTAATATTTCCGGTTACAGCGGACCGTCTTACTTTTGCAACTTGTATAATATAACATAAGCAAAAATATAAAGCAAGCAAAATTTTGTGACAAGGTGCCTGTCCCCCTGTCACAAAATGTGACAAGGGGACAGGCACC
>DGRT01000005.1:12934-22758 GCA_002391105.1 Lachnospiraceae bacterium UBA4381
AAGGGGACAGGCACCTTGTCACAAGGCATATTTTTACCAATAAAAAACGGGTGATACAAGTACCACCCGCATAATATTATAATTAATTACTCAGCATCCTCTGCAGGTGCTTCCTCTGTTTCTGTAACTTCCTCAGCAGGTGCTTCCTCTGCAGCAGGTGTCTCCTCAGCCGGAGCTTCCTCTGTAGCTACTGCAGCAGCAAGAGCCTCATCAACAGGAATAGACTCTGCAATGTCTTCAGAATCAACAGCATTTGCTGCTTCCTCATCAACCTCTTCTGCCTCATCTTCCTTCTTAGGCTCCTCTGGAAGAAGCGCCTTCATAGAAAGACTGATCTTCTTTTCGTCAACCTTAAGATCTACGACCTTAGCCTCGATCTCCTGTCCGCTCTTCAGAACATCTGAAGGCTTTTCGATTCTGTCTCTGGAAATCATTGAAACATGAAGAAGTGCATCAATACCCGGCTCAAGTACAACGAACGCACCGAAGTCAGCCATACGAGCAACCTTACCCTTAACAACAGTACCGATAGCATACTTCTCTTCAACACCAAGCCATGGATTCTCATCCGGGAACTTGCGTGAAAGAGCAATCTTATCATTCTCTTCATCAATATCCTTGATAAAGCATCTTACTTCATCACCAACCTTGAAAATCTTTGAAGGATTCTCAACTCTGCCCCAGGACATCTCTGAGATATGAAGAAGACCATCAATGCCACCAAGATCTATAAATACACCAAATGGTGTAATATTCTTAACCTTACCAACGATAACATCACCGATTCTGTTGTTAGCATAGAACTCTGCAGCCTTGGCAGCCTTTCTCTCCTGAACAACCTTCTTTCTGTTACCGATGATTCTCTTCTGCTTCTGAGTTGTATCAAACTCTGTAATGTAGAACTCAACATCCTGACCAATATACTTATCAAGATCCTTAACGAATGTATCATCAACAAGGCTTGCAGGAATAAATACTCTGCACTCGCTTACATTAACGATAAGTCCGTTCTTAGCTCCAACAACCTTACCTGTAAGAATCTCTCCATTCTTGAATGCATTCTCTACAGTCTCATAAGCCTTCTCAAGAGCAACTCTCTTATGGGAAAGAAGAACTGTTCCTTCACCATCGTTAGTCTTAAGAACCTTTACCTTAATATCATCGCCTTCCTTAACTACAGTAGTAAGATCAACGATTTCATTAGAATACTCGCTAGCCTTAAGGATTCCATCGGACTTGTAATGAATATCAACTACAAGCTCATCCTCCTTTACAGATACTACCTTTCCATCAATTACCTGTCCCGGTCTAATAGACACAGGCTTCTGCTCCTCAAGCATTTCTTCAAATGTTTGTTCTGACATACTGTTTTGAACCTCCTTAATTATATAATTCGGGGTAGATGCCCCTGCTGTAATACCTACCCTACCGTCGAATTTAAAAGCGGATTCAAAAGCAGTTAAATCCAAGTTAACGAGTGTCTGTATATAGTAAGTATTGTTACATTGCTGTTTGCAAATCTCATATAGCTTCTGAGTATTAGAGCTATTCCTGCCGCCGATAACTATCATAGCGTCAACTGTCTTAGCTAGCTCTTCAGCCTCCTTCTGACGTTCTTCGGTAGCATTGCATATAGTTTTGCAAACATACACATTATAATATTTATCTTGTAAAATGGCAACAAGTTCTTGAAATTTTTTTAAACTAAATGTGGTTTGCGCAACAACAGTTATCTTCCTTTCTGTCATATCAGGCAGAGAATCAATATCCTCTTCATTACTAACAACATAGTAGTCGCCATTTATCCAGCCTATAGTCCCCTCTACTTCTGCATGTCCGGGGTTTCCTATGATTATTATCACATCTCCTTCAGCGGATTTCTCCGATACAATCTTATGGATATTTGAAACAAACGGGCAGGTGGCATCAACTACATTAATACCAAGCGCCTTTGCCTCTTCAAATATTTCCTTACTGACACCATGAGATCTTATAATCAGTCTGCTTCCGGGCGCAAGGTCTTTCATCTGGTCTTTCCCTTCTATAACCTGTACGCCAGACTCCGAGAGAGATCTTACAACCTCTTCATTATGGATAATAGGTCCATAGGTATAAACCCTTCCTGCCCTGTCCTCTGCTTCTTTATACGCCATATCAACTGCTCTTTTGACACCAAAACAGAAACCGGCTGTTTTTGCTAAAATCACTTCCATTTATGTCGTCCTTAGTTCTGAGCTTTCTTTGCAAGTTCAACTATCTTATCAACAACCTCTTCGATAGACATATCAGAGGAATCTATAAGGACAGCATCCTCAGCCTGTTTAAGCGGAGAAAGCTCACGATTCATATCCTGATAATCCCTTGTTTCTATTCCCTTTTTGATTGTTTCAAGATCAGGCTCTTCGCCATGAAGGATCAGCTCATCATATCTTCTCTTTGCTCTGACATCTACAGAGGCGGTGAGATATATCTTCAGCTCAGCATCAGGAAGGATATTGGTTCCGATATCACGACCATCCATAATGACATCATTTTCTTTAGCAATATTTCTCTGAAGATCAAGAAGCTTCTCCCTTACAGGAGCAAGTGCAGATGTAGTCGAAGCCATATTTCCAACCTTCTCACTTCTGATCTCGGTTGAAACATCCTGAAGATCAACAAAAACATGCTGAACACCAAGCTCATATATAATATTTATATGCACATTTTTGAGTGCATTTCTAAGCTCTTCTTCATTATCCACATTAGTATGGGAATCCAGCAGATATAGTGCAAGTGCTCTATACATAGCTCCCGTATCAACATAGATAAAGCCAAGCTCCTTAGCAGCCAGTCTGGCTATAGTGCTTTTTCCTGCTCCGGCAGGTCCATCAATTGCTATATTCATTATATGCCTCCAAAAACTATTATAAACCGCAGATTATTTTATCATAATCCTTAAGTATGATTCAAGTATTTATATTTCACTCCAGCCTACCGGATGGTTTGTATAATAGTCACTCGGACTCATGTTCAGATATTCATATCCCTTTGCTTCTGCAAAAAGAGGATCATAATATCTTCCATTCAGCTCCGTCCAGGCGTGACCGGTATCGTGATCCACGTAAGCCGTACCCACATTCAGCTCTGTAAATAGAAATGCCAGTGCCGCCGCCTCAGAAACGCAGCAGCCTTGTCCGTTCACAAATATATCTCTGGCAAATTCTGATGCCCAGTAATCAGTATCCATAATGGTATTCAGCTTCCTGTACTGATAATACGGAAACTGAATAACATATTCACAGCATTCAGATATCTGATATGAAGTTGACGCATAAGCCGTCACATAGCTATCGACTATATCATCCGCCATAATCATAGTATCTATCTTGTAATAATCATTTCCATAAGTATATGCTGAACCATCTTCGCCAACCCATATACCATTTACATAGCAGTTATACTGAAGCGTCCCGTTTCCTCTGTCGCAATAATAGTAATAATCACCGTCCTTAACCCAGCCTGTAAGCATATTACCTGCAGGCTTCATATAGTACCAGTCATCACCATCCTCAAGCCATCCCAGATGCATGGAGCAGTCTTCATCAAAATAGTACCATTTACCTTCATATTCTACCCAGCCAGTAAATGCAGCACCGGATTCTGACATATAGTACCAGCTTCCGTCTATACGGTTCCACCCGGTTACCATGATACCTGAAGCATCAAAATAGTACCATAAACCATTTATCTCCTTCCAGCCGGTTACATACGAGGTATCATTTAACTGATACCACCATCCGTCAGCGCACCACATCCACATACCATCGGATTCAGAATCAGCATGGATCACATCTGATGAACCGGTGATAAAAAACTGAGAAACAATAATCATCGTTATCAATATAAAACAAATACTCTTAGATCTGCTAACCATATTGTAACCACCTCACATTATATTATATAACAGGCAAATGATGACATTTACATTCTATGACTACATATACAAAAAAGACGAAGATGATAGAATCCAGGAAACTGATGACATTCATATTATATAATTACACATCCCTAAATACAGATTCTGCTGTTAATATTGATATATTACTCAGCAGCCATATATCCTGTGCTCCAGGCTATCTGCAGATTAAAGCCTCCCGTAAGGGCATCCACATCAATTATTTCACCTGCCACCCTGAGATTCTTCACCTTCTTCAGTTCCATATTCTGGGGATTGATTTCTTTTACGGATATCCCGCCACCTGTTATAATCGCCTCCTCAAAGCCTCTGAAGGCGATAATCGTCATAGTAAATTCTTTAAAGCATTTAAGAAGCCTTCTTCTTTCATCAGAAGATATGGCATTTACCTTTTTATCAGGACTGATTCCGCTCATACTTATCACAACCGGAATAAGTGATTTGGGAAGGAGTTTTCCCAGAGAATTACGCAGTTCCCGGTTATGGAATTCTTCAAAATCACGAAGTATCCTTTTATCCAGCATTTCCTCGTCCATAGCAGGCTTTAGATCAACTATAAGACTGACCGGTTTTATACTCATATTCTCATTAAAATACACCTTCAGCTCCTCATCCTTCTCACACTGCATTGCTATAAAGGAACTAAGGTAAGATGATGCCGAGAGACAAAGCGGTCCGCTTACGCCAAAATGGGTAAAGAGCATTTCGCCCATTTCCTGATACAGCACCTTATCCTTTTTAAGTCCGGGATAGTCCTTCTTTGCTGCAACGAGCCTAACGGAAACATTTTTCAGAGACAGCCCCATCAGCTCCTTTACAAAGCTTTCCTTTGTAACGAGAGGTACCAGGGCAGGTCTTGGAGTATTTACAGAGATACCAAGTCTTTCCACCATCCCATATCCGTCCCCGGTGGAACCGGTAAGAGGATAAGATCTTCCACCCGTTGCAAGAACTATCACATCCGCCATCATTTTACTGTTATCAGCAAGTCTTACGCCTACAGCAGTTTTATCGCCCACAGCATCAGTTTCAGTTAAAATATCCTGAACAGAGGTATTGTATATCACTTTTACTTTTTTCTTACTGAGCTGTCTGGTAAATGCACTGATAATATCCGAAGAATGATCACTTACCGGAAATGCACGGTTGCCTCTTTCGACCTTAAGCCTTGTACCCCAGGACTCTATATCTTCCATAAGCTGGTCCTGATTATATGAATAGATAGAACTGTATAAAAACTTAGGGTTGCTGATAACATTTTTGAGAAAGGTTTCTTCATCCGTGGCATTTGTGACATTGCACCTTCCCTTGCCGGTTATAAAAACCTTTTTTCCGCATTTCTCATTTTTTTCTATTATTGTCACATCATATCTGTCCGCCGCCTTGACCGCAGTCATCATACCTGCAGCTCCGGCACCTATAATGATCATTTTCTTCTTCATTTTTCCACCTACAAGAAAGGACAGCCAGACTAATAAACATAGTACGAAGCTGTCCTTTTTATTACTATAATATAAATCAATTATGCAGGATATGTCTTATTAGTTGTATCTGCCTTAGACATATCTACGCCTGTTGCCTGAGCCTCCCTGTACTTGAAAAACTCTGTAGCAACCTGTGGGAAAAGTGCATATGAAAGCACATCTTCATCCTGCTGAATATACTGAGCTATCTCACTTCTAAGCTTATCAAGCTCAGGTTCAATATCATCAGCAGGTCTGTGTGTAATAGGAACTGTATCTCCTATAGCCTTCTTCTGAACTTCAGGATTGAATGGCTTAATAGTCTGACCATATTTTCCTGCAAGAAGATCCTTGGATTCCTTGGTTATCATCTTGTATCTCTCGCCCATCAGTACATTCAGTACAGCCTGAGTACCAACGATCTGTGATGAAGGTGTAACAAGTGGTGGTTCACCAAAATCCTTACGAACTCTGGGAACTTCCTCAAGAACCTCCTGAAGCTTGTCATCCTGCTTAGCTTCCTTGAGCTGGGAAACAAGATTTGAAAGCATTCCTCCCGGTACCTGATACAGAAGTGTCTTGATATTAACACCAAGTATCTTTGTACTCATAAGACCACTCTCCAGACATTCCTCTCTGTAAGGTCTGAAGTATTCTGCTATTTCAGCAAGAAGTCCCTGATCAAGACCTGTATCTCTGTCTGTACCCTTGAAGGTCTCAACCATAACCTCTGTTGCAGGCTGTGATGTACCAAGAGCAAACGGAGAAATAGCTGTATCTATTACATCCACTCCGGCTTCAGCAGCCTTAAGATAAGTCATGGAAGCAACACCTGAAGTGTAATGTGTATGAAGCTGAATAGGAAGACTTGAACCTTCCTTGAGAGCCTTAACAAGTTTTTCTGCCTCATATGGTACAAGAAGACCTGACATATCCTTGATACAGATAGAATCTGCACCCATCTCTTCTATACGTCTTGCTGTATCCTTCCAGTAATCAAGAGTATAAGCATCTCCGAGTGTATAGGAAAGAGCTATCTGAGCATGACCGCCCTCCTTGTTGGTAGCCTTTACAGCCGTCTCCAGATTACGAAGATCATTCAGACAGTCAAATATACGAATGATATCTATACCATTTGCTATTGATTTCTGTACAAAGTATTCTACAACATCATCAGCATAAGGTCTGTATCCAAGGATATTCTGACCTCTGAAAAGCATCTGAAGTTTAGTATTCTTGAAGCCATCCTTCAGCTTGCGAAGTCTGTCCCAGGGATCTTCCTTCAGGAATCTGAGGCAGGCATCAAATGTAGCACCACCCCAACACTCAACAGAATGATATCCAACCTTATCCATCTTATCTATGATTGGAAGCATTTCTTCAGTTGGCATACGAGTTGCAATAAGTGACTGATGTGCGTCACGAAGCACGGTTTCAGTTATGCCAAGCTTCTTTATTTCTGACATGGTATTGTTTCCTTTCTAAATATACTTTAATAATTATGATGTTTTTGAAGTGCAATCGCCAAATACTTTTGCCCCGCAAATTCTTATTTGGCTTTATGAAGAAATATACTTTTGAAGTGCAATCGCCAAATCCGTTTGCTTTGCAAACTCTTATTTGGCACTTCAAAGTCTTAATGCACGTTAAATATCGCCATGAATGTACCTGCGGCTACGGCTGTACCGATAACTCCGGCAACGTTAGGACCCATAGCATTCATAAGCAGGAAATTCGTAGGATCATATTCGGCTGCAACCTTCTGTGATACTCTGGCAGCCATAGGAACTGCAGATACTCCGGCAGAACCGATAAGCGGGTTGACCTTACCCTTTGTAACCAGACACATGAGTTTACCGAACAGTACACCCATCGTAGTACCAAGAATAAATGCAGCAAGTCCAAGAAAAACAATCTTGATGGTTGTAATCTGAAGGAAAGCTTCAGCACTTGTTGTAGCACCTACAGATGTACCAAGCATGATAACTACGATATACATCATAGCATTTGATGCTGTCTCAGTAAGCTGCTTAACAACGCCTGACTCTCTGAACAGATTTCCCAGCATCAGCATACCTACAAGAGGTGCTGTTGTAGGAAGTATCATAACTACGACCAAAGTAACAACTATAGGGAAAACTATCTTCTCCAGCTTGGTAACCTTACGAAGCTGAGGCATACGTACAACTCTTTCCTTCTTAGTTGTGAAAAGCTTCATGAAAGGCGGCTGAATAACAGGTACAAGTGACATATAGGAATATGCTGCAACTGCTATAGGTCCAAGAAGTGTATCACCCATTCCAAGCTTTCCGGCAAGGAAGATAGATGTAGGACCATCAGCACCACCGATAATAGAAATAGCTGCAGCTTCCTTTCCAGTGAAGCCAAGAGCTATAGCAAGGAAGTATGCTCCATATATACCAAACTGTGCAGCCGCACCCAGTATAAAGCTTGGCGGATACGCTATCAGCGGACCAAAATCCGTCATGGCACCGACTCCCATGAATATAAGTGATGGAAGGATACTCCACTCATCCAGCTTGTAGAAGTAATGAAGCAGTCCACCTTCAGCAATTATATCAGGGAACATATTAACCAGGAACATACCAAATGATATTGGCACCAGAAGCAGTGGTTCGAACCCTTTTGCGATTGCAAGGTACATAAATACAAATGCAACAAGTATCATAATGTAGTTCTTGTAATCAAGAGTTGCAAAACCTGTCTGACTGGCAAGGTTTATAATAATCTCTTTCATTGTAAGAAACTCCCTCCTGAGGAACTTTTGTTAGTTAAGAAGTCCATCTGTGTATTATTAACTAGTTAAGTGTTACCAGTGTATCACCAGACTCAACCTGAGCACCAACTGCAACTTCAACAGTTGCTACTGTTCCATCTTCAGGAGCAACGATTTCATTTTCCATCTTCATAGCTTCAAGAACAAGGAGAACCTCTCCCTTCTTAACAGCCTTTCCGACCTCGGTCTTAACACCAAGTATCTTACCGGGCATAGGTGCAGAAACAACAACGCTTCCCTTTGCGCCGCCGGCTGCAGGTGCTGGTGCTGCTGCAGGAGCTGCAGGTGCCGGTGCTGCTGCAGGGGCTGCAACAGGGGCTGCGGCTACAGGTGAAGGAGCTGCGCCTGCTCCAACTTCCTCAACAGCTACATCATAAACTGTTCCATTTACTGTAATCTTATAATTTTTCATCTCAAACCTCCAAATATGGTCTATTATTATATATTTATCTAGCTCTTCTGATTGATCTTACAACGAGCTTATCATTGCTGAATGTATAAGCCGGTCCACGAACCTGACTGCCTGTTGCAGCATATATGGCAGCCGTTATAACAGCAACCAGCTCTGCATCATTAATCAGGTTGTCATCTGCTGCAGAGGATACAGCAGCTTCAGGTGCAGTCTTTGTTTTCTCCGCAGCTTTATCAGAGGAAGCCTTGGCATTACCGATTATCATCTGCTCAGTCTTGGCCTTACTCTCTTCTTCCTTCTTCTTCTTTTCAGCTCTTGCCTTTCTGATATCAGCATCAAAAAGATATGGAAGGTATTTGAGAAGGCTTATAACAAATGATATAAATATAAGGACTACAAATACTACGCCCATTCCAATAGCTGTATTCTTACCGGCCTGTGCCATAAGCTCAGACTTGCTATATACAGCACTTACCTCACAGTCCTGAGGTGTAAACGGATACTCTCCCATATAGTTAGCCATATAGGAATTCAGGAAGGTATCCACCGATGTAAAATCAAGACCGGAAGTAGGATCGGCATAAGCGCCGAAAGCAGACATAATATATGAAGCTACATCTGTACCACTCTGTCTTGCCACATCAGATATTTCGTTGTAAAGCTTTCTCTTATCCATCTCAAAGGATCTGTTTGGCAGATAAGAAACAGTAACCTTAACTTTTCTATGTTCATATTTACAGATCTGAGAACAAAGAACTTTACCATCTACTCCATTTGAAAAGCTGACTGCATCATCTCCTGAAACAAAGTCTATATAAGCGCCAACATGGTCTGTTGACTCTGCAGCCAGGAATCCGGAAACAGCAGTCTTCTGTAATTCAGTTCCATCATTCAGGTAATAATCCTGCTCCATTTCACTTGTGTTATTATACTGTGTAATAATAGTCTGTGTGCACTTTTGCATAAGGTCTTCATTTATCTCAAAATTAAGAGCCTCCTCTTCACCACAACCTGTGCAGAGCATCAAAAGACAAACCACAAGGAGAGGCAGGAGCCATAATTTTATTCTTGTTTTCATTAAATCCTCCTAAGCTTAACCACCAAGAAATCTTAAAATGAATTATGCTTCTTGTATGGTCTGTCCTCTCTCTTTGTTGCAAGCATGTCAAATGCAGCAATAAGTCTCTTTCTTGT
>DGRT01000105.1 GCA_002391105.1 Lachnospiraceae bacterium UBA4381
ATCGCGTATAAGCTACGAATTGCTCTAAAATGTACCCATAAAAATGGGCACATGTCCTCTCATAAATTCAATAAAGTCTTTTATACCTTTGACACTAACATTCCTTAATCACGATTATTACTCTATCATCTTCTCAGATATTATTCTACTGTTTTTTACTATTTTTGTTGTTTTTTTAACAATATGTCTATCTGCTTTTTTTCCCTTTTGAATTAAGACTTTCTCCCCTTCAAAGCCAAAGCCGTGCTAATACTTTTTGACCTCCGGCTAATCTTATGTTACACTCTTTTCGTTTATTATTTGGGATTCAATACAGATTTCGTAAAGGAGATATTATGAATACAGTATATTCAGATATCAAAAAATCAGCCGTGAGGGCGCGTCTTATTCCGGGAATAGCATGTATCATTATTGGACTTCTCGTAACGATCTTTTTAAATGTTCATCTTTTTACCTATATATTCAGTACAAAGCCGGATGTATTCTCTATTCCCAGTACTGAGTATAAAAAGGGAAAATGGTATAGCTGCGATAACAATCTTCTCTATGGCTACTATGCCTCTGATTCTGATGGACGTTATTATCTGACCGCCACGGCAGATGGCAAGTATATGGGCTTCTATGTCTATAACAAGGATGTAGAAGATGCCGAAAGCATAACAGATGATACCTATAGTTATCTGGATGGTGAGACTAAGGATTTTTCACAGCTTTATCTGACAGGTAAAGGCTATATAGATGAAATGGATAATACAGAGAAGAGATACTTCAAGAATTATTTTGAGTATGATGGCGCCAGCATTGAAGACTATGATGTATGCTACTATACCTTCCGTCTGACAAGCTTTGGAAATCTGCTGCTTAAGGATAATGGTCATGCACATCCGGTATATATGATCATTGGTATTCTCATTATGGTAGTCGGAGTATATTTTATAGTCCAGATATTTACCGGCGGATATAAGAAGGATTTTGAAAAAAGCCTCGCAACCTACGGCATCCGGAAGGAAGCTATGGAACAGGATATGACTTATGCAAGAAAGTTTGAAAATGTATATCTCAGCACCAGATACATGTTTACTACCGGAATGACAAGTGCTGTATATCCATTTTCCGCTATAGTGTGGGCATATGTTTTACAGACCAATACACAGCATAAGATATATGGTGTAATTCCGGCAGGAACCACCGTATCCTATCAGATAGTATTCTGGGACAGGAATAAACGCAAGATCAGCTTTAATGTAAAAAATGATGATGTGGCACATACTATATTACAGGAAATGAATTCACGTGCTCCTTACATCATCTATGGCTTTAGTGATGAGCTTGCCCGTGCAACAGATTCCGGAGAATTTAACTCACTCGTTGCGACTGTTGACCAGAGAAGAACAGAATACGAACAGCATAACCTGGATATGACATCCGGCGTAATGAATTATAATCAGGAGGATACTCAGACACCTTGGTATTCTTCGACTTCTCAGGACATTTACGGTAATTCAGCTAACCCGCAGGACTATTATGGTAACTCAACTAATCCACAGGACCCTTACGGTAATTCACCGATGTAATTCCAAGGGCTATAAAGATAAGTGCTGCCACATATCTTAGTCCCAGTCCTTCACCGAGAAGAAGTGCGGACAGAATCACACCGAATACCGGATTCATAAAACCATATATGGAAATCTTCGATACATCATTTGTTCTAAGAAGTATTCCCCACAGGGTATAGGCAATACTTGATACCAGAGCAAGATAGAGAAGAACTACTGCCGCCTTCATATTCTGGTCGCTACCCGTACCGGATATGAAGGCGTTTTTTATTACACTCAATCTGTCAAACGGGATACTCACCAGAAACATCGTGAGCCCGCCCATCATAAACTGGTAACCGCTAAAAAGAACTGTGTCATGCTCTACGGAGTACCTTTTTATCAGAGTTGACGACACGCCATAGCATAGTGCAGATAGCATAACCAGACCATCACCCAGCAGATTTATCTTCACTGATTCTCCGCTAAAATTAATGATCAGTACTCCAACAAAACCGAGGATACACCCCAGTATCTTCCTGAAAGTGAGAGCCTCCATCCTGAATACAAGACTCGCTATAATGATAGCAAAAAAAGTAGTGAGACTATCTACAACTGCTGAGTTCACTCCCGTCGTATGGGCTATTCCGATATAAAAGAAGATATACTGTCCTATAGTCTGAAAAGAGCTCAGGATAAATATCTTCCCAAGCTCCTCCCGATGTGGAAAGAGAAACTGCTTTCTCAAAAAACTGCTTATTATAATTACAAATACTCCTGCCAGAAAGAATCTGATACCTGCAAATGCTACGATGCTCCAGGTATCTCCTTCATCTATATTCCATAACTGATATCCTATCTTAATCACGGGAAATGCACTTCCCCATAAGAAACAGCACAGCATGGCTCCGGCAAAAGTAAGAATACTTTTCTTCATGTTCTACTCTTTCTAGCCGGCAAAAAGCGTTCCGTCAAATACTTCTTCAAGGTCCATACCATTTACCTTATGTGGCCACTGTGAATCATCTACGTTTACTCTTGCCAGTCTTCCGTCCGATAATTTAAAATCCACATAGGTCTCATTATCCGACTTATATGGAACAAAGGCTGATCCACTCTTTATAGTATCGCTTCCGGTTACATTTCCCTCTTCATCTACTATTTCTACATCCAGATCCATCCTGGAAGTAAGTGTGATCTCCGTGTAGGAGCTGAAGGCCTTATCTACCGGCTCTATAACTCCGCTATCCCCTATCCTGCAGGCTCTTACTCCATCATAGGTGCTCACAAGATTCATCCTGTTCGAGATATAGAAATAATCCGGATTATATACGCAGGGTCTTGGAGTTGTATAGTAGCCTTCTCCATATTCGTAGCTTCCATCTGCCGAGGTAAAAGCACCACTCTGCTCTCCAAGGTCGATGATGTCATCACCTGTCAGCTCATACTGGAAGATATTATGATAGTCATTATCACTGAGACTATCCAGTATCAGAAATACACTTCCATTCCTTCGGGCAATGTATATATCCATATCATAATCATAATACTCAACTACCTTAGTCTCATTTCCGGCAGTTATTTCAAAGCTCGTGTTGTATGAATACTCATATTCCTCATTATACTCAGAATTTATCATTACATTTATATAATCAAGTGAACCATCACCATCCAGATCAGTAAACATTGACTGTGTCTTAACTACCCAGTCATCAGTTTCAGCTCCATAGCCCTTATTAAAAAGATCGGGAAATATATCATATCTTAACTCAAGTGTCTGCTGACCTTCAGCAAATGAGGCGAGATGATAAGGATTAAAGTAAAGCTTCAGACTCTCAGGACCCATGGTCCAGTTAAGGCTGTTCTCATCATCAAAGGCTTCATTGAATATATCTACTGTATAGTCCTCCTCCATCATAACAGGATAATCTCTGCTAAATATCTCCCTGGCAGCAGTTCTAAGATCCTCCATACTGCTTACTATATCTGTAAGGCTAAGTCTCTTTCCTGTCTCTGCATCATATGTATAGCCGGTATTTCCATAGTATGCATGGGCGCCGCCATAATAGCTTGTAAAGAAAACCTCTATACTAAGAAGCTTATCGTCAAGTCTGGTAATACTGGCGGAGTTCTTATCAAAAAACTCTGAAAAATACTCCGACTCTTCAGCCATCTGCTTTGCATCCCGTACTGCCTCGTCAAAGCTATGTTCAATAGACTGACCCGGTCCCAGCAGGACTGCCTCTGTTTCTTTATTAAAATCATCAATGGCTTTGCTGAGTCCGGGATAATACTTTCTGGTTGTATCACTCAGGATAAAGGTTTCATATTCCACAGAATACAGATTATTATAGGTATCCTCTTCTGTCTCATATCTGTTATATAACTTCTTGCTGATTACCGGTCCTTCCTGCGGAAGCTCTGATGCATTAGTCTCCTCCTTCGGGCTGTCCTCTTCATCTGAAGTGCCGGAACTGCTTTCACTTTTGTCCTCTTCACCCGGAGCTTCTGCTTTATTATCCCCGTTATCGCCCTTGCCGGTTAGTGTGTCATTATCCCTGCTATCCTCTGAGCCGGAGACTGCATCTGCTTCCTCCTCATCTGAGACGGATTCATTATTATCCTTGTCATCTGAGCCGGTATCATCATTCTCGTCTCTCTCATAGCCCTGACGGTCTGAAGCATCTGAGCTTCCTCCTATACCGCAGGCTGAAGCACCCATAAGTAATGATAAGGATAATATAACTGCAAGTATGCTTTTTCCATTTATATATTTTCTCATATACAATCATTCCTTTATTTATGAAACTATATCCTCCAGCACCTCACGGTTAACCATATAAGGAACCTTATCTATTCTTGCCTGATCCCTAAGTATATCCTTTATGGAGTTCTCCACTATGATGCCGTAATCAGTTTCGCTTATTCTGCCTATATCACATACATTTCCAAGGAAATATCTGAAATCATCCAGATCATCAAAGTCCATAGCCATAAGCAGCTTCTTCTGTGTATCTTCGTCTGCATATTTCATAAATCCCGGCTGAAATATACCTGTTGCCGGACCATGCTTTATCCCTGCCTGATAGGTCAGCCTGTAGCTTAGAGCATGCGGAAGTGAAGTACCGGTCACAGCTATAGCTTCTCCTGCAATATTGGAAGCTCTCAGCATATCTGAAAGAAGCTTTAGATCAGTTATCTTATCGGCTGCTGCCTTCTCAGGATCAGAGGTTCTTCTGACAAAATCAGATACATTTCCTATATGCTCATCCTTCGTATAGCCAACTCTTTTTTCTCCCAGTATTACATGCTTTCCCCGGCTCCATATCTTAAGTCCCTCCAGCACCTTGGCTCTGGTAACTGCTGTAGCATTGGTATTGATATAACTCTCTATCAGATGTGACATGGCATCGATAGCCGTATCCCTGATTACAGAGTACGGAGCATACATCAGATATCTCGGATCAAGAAGTGCGAGGGTTGGATAAACCTTATGTGGAAGACTCTTTTTGGTCTTCAGATCATGTCTGGTCAGAACCGCCACGCCTGTTACCTCAGAGCCCGTTCCGCAGGTTGTAGGTATGGCAACCACCGGATAAGCAAGTGTATATCCATTCTTATCACATCTTTCACGATTAGGCTTCTCATATAAGAATCTTTCAGTCTTATCACTGTTATATAAAAGTATGGAAACCGCCTTTGCTGCATCCATGGGAGAACCGCCACCGATTCCGATAACAAAGTCTGCTCCCTTACTGACACCTATATCTCTTGCTTCCATAACAGTTTCTACAGAAGGATTCTCTTCTATTCTGTCATATATTACATATTCTGTTTCTGTATCCTGAAGAACCTTCTGAAGCTCCATCAGAGCACCGTTTCTTTTTGCCGAATGACGTCCTGTAACTATAAGAGCACGTCTTCCCAGTCTTGCTATAAGATTTGCGCTGTGAAGCACTGCATATTCTTCATTTATTACTTCCGTAACCATTACTATCTATGTCCCCTTTGATTTAGTCTGACTGTCCCTTAACTTTACTATAAACCGATAACTATATACAAGAGAAAATTAAAACAGAAGCTGAATAACTGCCGGAACTACGCAGAACATTCTAATGCCGGAAATGTCAACTATAAAGTTGACCAGATGCAGCAATTTTGTAACACTCTGTTGTCATTATTGTCAACGTATCTTCTTTTCATTGACTAACATTATTTGTTTCGATTAGTATAATCATAGGAGGATCATTTATGGACTTTAGTATATTACTTGACAACTACATCAAAGAAATCGGGTGTAACGCCAAAGAGCTTTCAATTGCATCCGGTATATCTGCTTCAGTCATAAGCCGATACAGGACCGGCGAAAGAGTTCCATCTGCCGATAGTGACATCGTAAAAAAACTTGCTGATGGCATCGCTGCCCTATCTGATAAAGACAGCACCAAAGTATATAATCAGATCATCGATTCTCTGACTGCAAAAACCAGCATGGCAAAACAGGCATTCTACAAGGTTGATACTTTAGTCGAGCTGCTTGAGATAAAGCAATCCAATCTTGCCAAGGCCTTTAATTATGATGCTTCTTTTATATCCAGAGTGCTATCAGGTCAAAGACTTCCTGCTGATGTGAATGGCTTTCTACGGGATATATCAGATTATATTGCCAGCTACGCTATAGCTAACAACAAGCTTGATACTTTGAATGGTATTATTAATGTATTTCAGGATGAGAATCAGCCTACATTGCAGCTTAGTGATATACTTTATAACTATTTTACTATAGACGAAACTCCAACTATGAGTTTTCTGAGTAAGATGGACAGCTTCGATCTGAATGAATTTATCGGCTCTATGCATTTTGAGGATATCAGTCTTCCCACCCCGTATCAGCTCCCATCGTCACGAATATATCATGGCATTTCAGAAATGAAGCAGGGTGAAATGGACTTTGTAAATATTACAGTCAGCTCCAGATCTATGGATGATGTATATCTCTACAGCGACATGTCCATGAATGATATGGCAGATGAGAGCTTTACAAAGAATTACATGATAGGGCTTGCCCTCATGATAAAAAAGGGACTTCATATTCACATTATACATACACTGAACAGACCTATAGATGAGATATTTATAGGGCTCCGTGCCTGGGTTCCTGTATATATGACCGGTCAGGTTACCCCTTACTATTTTGATGGATACAGCGACAACGTATTTACCCATCTTAATTATTCCTCCGGAGCCGTTGCGCTCACCGGAAGCGGACTTACCGGACTTAGAAATCATGGGATGTATTACATAACAAAAAACAAGGAAGAGCTTGCTTATTACCGCAGAAAATCTCTGGATATGATAGATAAGGCTACTCCGCTAATGGAAACCTATACCATAAAAAACCAGGATGATTTCTATAAGAAAAGGGATGAGGTATTAGATAAAACCGGCAGGATAACCCATATACTTAATATTCCTCCTCTTACAACGCTAAGTGATGAGCTTATTTCTGAAATACTGGATGAATACTGCTCAACTCCTGATTATAAAGGGCCTTCCCGCGAGAAGCTTTTTAATGATTTCAAGGCTTCCATAGAAGAAGAAAGAAGGATACTTGAGAGAACCAGAAACAAATGCCAGATTCTGCAAAACATCAACATTATTTCTAAGGAAGAATTTGGTAACTCTCCTGTACACCTGTCCCTTGGAACAAGCTTTCTGGAGTACAGTATTCCATATAGCTATGAAACCTACAGGAAGCACATCGCGCTTACTAATGAATATGCACAAAGACATGACTATATAAAGCTGACTAATTCCGGAAATCAGGTATTTAAAAAGATTCAGATCATGTTCGGTTCATATGATACGAAAAATGAAAAAGCTTCTACCAACGGATCAGAAACAAACTATGACTGGGTTCTGATAATTAAAAGCATATCCCCAAATATCTGTTTCTTTATAGAACATCCGGCATTGGTAAAAGCTTTATCCAAGCTGAGTATATAAAACGTATTTACATTGTCATTCCTTCCAACGGCTTTATCTTTGTAGCCCATCTGGTTGGAAATACACTGGCAAGTATTGCCACAACAACTGATATAATGATCGCAGTAAGTATAAGCCATGGCGGAGTGTTCATAATATATGAGCCCTCTGCCATTTCCATCATCTGAACAAGCTTTTTGTTTATAAAAAGTCCTGCCAGCATAGACAGAAGCACGCCCAGTACACCGCCTGTAAATCCCAGAAATGCTGATTCAAAGAAAAACATAAAGCTTATATCATCCGAGTCCGCTCCCAGCATCTTTAGAAGCGATATCTCACGAATTCGATCATAAACAGCCGTCATCATAGTATTGATTATTCCTATAATTGCAACAACTGCCGCAATCGATCCTACGATTCCCAGAATGAGCTGCATCGTGCCTACAGTTTTATTCACACTTTTCAGCATTTCCAGATTATTCTCGACTCTGTAGCCCATATCACTGATAACCTTTGAAACATGCTCAACATTCTGGGTATTATCAACCCGGACTATTATATAGGAATATATCCATTCATTATAAGGCTGGTTGTTCTTATCCAGTGGCTGTCCGGGTATCTTTCCATCCACAGACATTCTTTTCAGAAATACCTTGAGAGTATCTATATCCGTATAGATATTATAGTCATATTCGTTACTTATTTCTCCTACCACGTCCAGCTTAAAGGTCTTGGTATTATCCTGTTCTTCTTCCTCTTCAGGCTCTATCTTCTCTGCATCTGTAGCTGTTGCAGTATCCTCTTTCTTCTCTTCCTCTTCTTCCTTGTCCTCCTCAGGAAGTGAGATGGTAATATCTATCTTATTTCCGGCAAGTGCCTTTTCTTTATTAACGGATTTGCTGTATTCTACGAAGGTTTTTTCATTATAAAGTGTATTACGTACACCCTTTCCAAAAAGAAGCTCCGGTCTTGAACCGTTTTTTTTCGGAACCTTGCCCTCTATCTCGGCTGTCTCTGATAATACATTTATATAGTCCATAGATACTCCGGTAAGGTTTCCCCAGGTTATATATCCATTTATCTTTCCATCACCACTTATATCAAGAACCGGATATGCTTCCTCAACATTATCTACACGACCAAGCTTTACAGCTACATCATCAGTAAGAAGGCGGTCCTTTCTTTTGTTACTCGTTGCATATACACGAATCTCTCTGGTACTTCCGCTCTTCTCAACCTGCTCGACCATGGATTCTCTGGCGCCCATTCCTGCAGTAAGCATCGTGACCACAGACATTATACCGATCATGATTCCGATAATGGTAAGCACAGTCCTCAGCTTTCTCTGTTTTAAGTTTGCAAGACTAAGTTTTATAATATAACCCATTAATCAAATTCTCTTTCAATCTTTTTTCTCTTAAGAACTCTGATAACTATAAATAAAATAACCAGAACTACAACTGAAGCTATAATGATTAGCAGCTTGTCTATATCTGTCATCTTCTTTCTGGTATCCTGCTTTACCTGTATAATATCTGAGAAGTCCTGCTCTATAACATTTATCCTTCCATCATTTCCTATATAGACTTTTTCTGAATACTCATTTCCGTCTATATCCTCATAGGTTATAACTATCTTGTTCTCATTTCTGTCAATTCTTGCAAGAGCAGTTGCAGCAGTGATTATATCTATATTTGCACTCTTTCCTGCCTTGATATTACCTACATATGTCGTAGCCTCACTTATATTTTCTCCGGAAGCAGTTGCCTTGACCTTATATATATCTGCACCTCCGACATTATTGATCGTTGATACGATCTCAATATTGTCGCCAAGCCTTATCTCCTCCTCTGCTATATAGGTATCTGTTACCATCACTTCTGTCTTCTGCTTTACAGGAACATAGATTGTTTCATTAACTGTATAGCCCTTGCTCCAGTCCTCATACTCTATCTTCAGCTTCAGCTTGTAGGACTTATCCTCCAGACTGCTTACAGCCTGTAGTCCGAATTCCAGCTCTTCCTCAGCCTCACCATTTATCTCGGCTATGTAGCTGCTTCCGGTTCCATTTAGAGGAAGAAACTCACCATTATCCGAAGATATGCTTGCCTTCAGGTTCATGATCTTATTTCTGGAAGTATTTTTCAGGGTTATACTCACCTTAAAATCATCTCCGGGATATATAACATCCTTACTGAGACTATATTCTGTCATCATAACACGAGGTGTAAGTGCCTCAGCTTCTCCGGAAGGAAACAGACTGATAATTACTGCAAAGCATATAGCTATTATTATTCCTGTTATTATCTTATTATTCTTTTTCATAATATGCATTCTTATATCCTTTCTATATAGTCTGGTAAACTAGATTATTCTCCGGATTGGATAAGCTCCTCTGCTACATCCAGTCTCATGGACTTAAGGCAGAAATAATTAGTTCCACAAAGCACTGCAAGCTCCAGAGCTGCAAGAATAATTACTGCAGGCCAGAATATATACATGTCCCCTCTAAAAAGATACTTTGTAAGTCCTTCATATATCATATATTCAACTGTCAGTCCCAGTAACGAACCAAGTATTACCGATATGATCCATACTATTCCGCCTTCAAGAACCACCGACTTCATAAGACTCTTCTTTGTCATTCCTATAGCTCTAAGCTGAGCCAGTTCTTTACGCCTGAGCTGCAGGTTACTTATGGAGACATACATCGTTGTAAATGCGCTCGCCAGCACTATAACAAGTATCACCGCTCCAACTAAGAGAAACTGCTTTATACCATTCGCAAGACCTGAAACCGCATATATATATTCGCCTGTGGAAACATAAAGACCATATTCGCCCATTTTTTCTGTATAGGCATTCATAAATGCATCCTTGGAAATATCACTGCTGAATATATTTGATACATGAAACTTAAAACCACTGTACTCATCCTGAGCTTTACCGGTTATCTCAAAATATCTATCCAGAGGCACGACTAAAGAAGGTCCACCCACCCGTCTGTTAGGATCTGAAGCTATACCTTCTATCTTAAGCTTTATCACATCTCCATCTTCTATAAGCTTCTCTCTCGCCCCGTTTATTATCATACTCTTGGTCTTTTGATTCTGATCTACGGGCGTATAATCCTCATAAGGATTACGTTCTGTATTTTCACCGGACTCATCCACAGGATGTGCTTTCTCCCACTCCTCTGAAAGTGCCATTATCTTCTGATCATGTTCTCTTGCTCTTTCCAGCTCCTCCTGAACCAGAATATAAAGCTTTGCAGGATCAACTATTTCGACCTCATCTCCCACCTTTACATTCATAATATCAAAGGTTTTAAATTCGTTCATTACATAGTCTTCACTAAAATCATCTACTCTGGTAAGCTCTGTCCGGTTGACAAGAATCACACCATTCTCTGACAGATCTGTAGTTCCTTCTACAAGAGCATCAGTGATTCTCTGATAATCCTCCTCATCATATCCATAGAGGTCTAACTGCTCAGTAAATATTTCTGCCGCATCACCTGCTGAGTCCAGTGAACTCTCTTCGCCTTCCTTCGGATCAAATATCGAGTAATCTACAAGACCTAGACCGGCTCTTCTATACTCTGCTCTGGAGTTTCGGATTATCTCCCTTCCTTTTTCGTACTTCTCCCAGGGATAGTCACCATCATCCGGATGAGCTTCTCTCCAGGCTTTAAGCGCAGGTGTTTCTTCGCCGGATTCTTCCATAAGAAACTGCTTATCACGTTCATTAGTTCTGGACTTATAAAGTGTTGATTCAAAAGTATCATTATAATAATCATCTGTCAGATTCTCAGCAACCCAGCCATTTTCTACCATATATACGGTATCTGCATATAGATACTTCACATCACTGATACCATTTGTCTGGGAGATGACCCTTATAGCATCTGCCGAGTATGTACTTGCCTTTATCTCGTCAGTCGTTCCAATAGAGGATATATCTCCTACCTGCTCCTCCTGATAGTAGCCATAGATACTGTTCGTCATCCAGAGAAATCTGGCAAGGGTTCCAGCCACGCCACCTATCACAAATACTGTAGCTATCCCAAATGCCATAGAGCCTACAGTCTTTATAAATCTTCCATTATTTCTTTTTATATTTTTATATGCGTAGTCGCCCTCTATTCCAAAGATGAGCTTCCATATTCCGCTGTTTACTTTTCTGATTCTTCTGTTTCTGACACGGTAATTACCACGAACCGCCTCAATAGGATTTACCTTCAGAACCTGTTTTATACCATCGCCTATTGCAAAGTACATATCTCCGTAAAAAGCAACTCCTAAAAATAAAACCGGAAGAATATGAAATCTCATCGGAAACTCAAAACTGCTGCAGATAGGAATACTTATCAGATAACCTGCGATTATTCCCAGAGCTATTCCTATAGTTTCTACTATCACGGTTTCCCTGAATACTATGGCTCTTACCTGTTTTCTGGTTGCTCCTATGCACCTCAGATTTCCATAGTCCTTGATCCGCTCCATCGCAGATATCTGCGTACTGTTCCTTATGATTCCGACACCGATTATCGCAAAAACATAAGCAACGAATATAGTCGCCAGTATAAGCACATATCCCAACCCTTCATCATCCTGGAGATATGTCCACATCAGATCCATATTACCTTCGGTTTTTACATTATAGGTTTCTTCGATGTAATGTCTGTAATACTTTATCAGCATTACATTATTGACATTTATATGAAGCGCATTTGCATAAATGGTGTTCTCATCATCATCTCGCCAGGAATATGCTTTCCCAAGATATGCTGATACTACAAAATCTTCATTGACAATTCCCTGCAATACATCCACATCATCTGTCAGTACCAGTATCTCAAAATCATCCTCTGCCCTGACATCCGCTCTGTACTTGACCAGCCAGTTAGTCATGGTATTGAGAAAGGCAAAAAGAAGAGCGGCAACCAACGCACAGCCTATTACCGTAAGAATGGATCGCCGCTTATTCTTATTCAGATATCTGTTCCCCAATTCTTTATAGTTTTCCATACCCAACCTTCCGTTTGTAACCCTACTGTCTTTCTATTACCTCTCTTCGGGCTTTTGTTTTTACTCTTAAGACTTTTGTATTTTACTCTTCGAGCTATTACGTTTTATGCACTATTAATTTTCTTCTACCTCTCCATCCTTAATCCTGACTATACGGTCTGCTTCACGTGCAAGATCCATATTGTGTGTGATGATAACCAGTGTCTGACCTATATCATGGACAGATTTCATCAAGAGATCCATAACCTCCCGACCATTCTTGGAATCCAGAGCACCTGTAGGCTCATCTGCAAGCACAAGTGACGGATTGTTTGCCAGCGCTCTCGCTATTGCCGTTCTCTGCTGCTGGCCACCGGACAACTGATTAGGCAGATGCCTGCGTCTTTCTGTAAGTCCAAGTATTTCAATGATATGATCTATATATTCCTTATCCGGCTTCTTGTGATCCAGAAGTACCGGCATCTTGATATTTTCTTCTACGGTAAGAACAGGAATCAGATGATAAGCCTGAAATATGAAACCGACCTTTCTTCTACGGAATATGCTGAGCTCATCATCATTATATTTGGTGATTTCCTTTCCATCTATATATACAGTTCCGTCTGATGGAGTATCCACTCCACCCATAATATTAAGGAGTGTTGACTTACCACTTCCTGAAGCTCCAACTACAGAAACCACACTTCCCTTTTCAATATCCAGACTTACATTATGAAGTGCAAGTACCTGATTCTCCTTTTCCCCATATATCTTAGTGACATTTTTCATCTCAACTATATTCATACCCGGATCCTTTCCTATGGCAGAGGGACAAGTATCTAATCATATTTTGTAGCAATAGCAGACAACTTATCTTGCTTCGTTTCAATAGCTGGCAGCTTATCTTACCTCATTGCAATAACTGGCAGCTTATCTTGCTTCGTTTCAATAGCCGGCTACTTATCTTGCTTGTAACTGTGGCAGAAGCTTCTGTCATATTATCATTGTATTTGATGCAGGGATGCTCCACATCCAGTGCAGTAAAATGCATTAAAATTATTTATCTCTCCACAAACAGGACAGTGAATCTGAACTCCTCTCATGGAGGATGGCATCATACGAGCAGATGCCCTCTGGTTATTATCACCAGACATACCACCTGTCATATCCTTTGGGCCACCTTGAGAAGTGCTTCCTTGGTATGACATATCGCCCTGTCCCATACTTCCAGCCCCATTTCCTGTAGCACTACTGTAATAGGTACTATAATCCGGCTCACGATATGTTCCTGCTTCCTCGTCCCGATGTTCACTATAGCTAAGACCTCTGCCGGTCTTCTCGCCCACAATCTCCGGTTTATACTCCTGTTTCTTACCAACAACCGTTGGCTCATATCCGGATCTTTTTTCTGTAACAAATGGCTGACCTGCCCCTTGCGATGGCGCATACTTACTAGTTCCCGACTGCGGCTGTCCATACTGACTAGCTCCAGACTGAGGCTGTCCATATTGTCCCGCTCCCGGCTGTGACTGTCCATACTGTCCCGCTCCCGACCTGTAATCCGGTTCCGGCATTCCATATTGTGGCTGAACAAAAGGTCTGGAATTTGCATTTGCATCTTCGCCAGTCTGTACCATACTGGTATTTGAACCATATGTATATGCTCCGTAAACCGGAGCCTGATATCCGCCATATGACTGATACGGATTTGCATTTACCCAGTACTGACGGAACTTCGGCGCCTCATACATTTTCTGATTCGTTTTCTTTGCCTTATGAATACGAATTAATGTGAAAATATCTGCCACTATAACAAATATTATAAAAAGTATCATAAATACTACTCTCTGAGTAAAGAGACAGAAATCATAGAATCCATGAAGTGAGCAGGCAACCAGAAAGCCTATCAGAAGATTCCTTCTGCATCCGGCTCTATCCCCATAAGACTTGGCGTACTTAGCATTTCCATAGTAATACCCCATGAATATCGCACACATTCCATGACATGGTATTGCCAGAAGTCCTCTTGATATTCCAAGCGAAAGAACTGTGTCCGTATTCTCCATAAGGAGATACATGACATTTTCTATTCCGGCAAAGCCCATGGAGGCAAAAAGACAATATACTATTCCATCGAACTTATAATTAAAATGTCTGTTTCTCCAGGTCAAAATGTAAGCTGCCAGAAACTTGACTCCTTCCTCTATAACTGCAACGCCAAAAAAAGCTGTTACAGCAAGATAGACTAAGTCCATACCACCAAATGTAAGATTTATAACCTTTTCAGCCAGCCACTCAAGTATAATTGCCGGTATTGCAGATAATATTCCCAGTCCGAATATTCCAAGCAGAAGTCCGAGGGGTTCCTTCTCATGATTATCCTGCAGATAAATATATACCATCATAAATATTGCGGGTATCAAGGCAATTACGATGATCATCCAGGTACTAAGTTCTATATCCAACCTATTACACTCCTTATAAAAACGCTTAATCAGATATGATAATTAATTACTTTTTGTTAGATCTTCTTCTCCTTGAAGAATCCTTTGCCGGTTTCCCAGAGGTATTTGTTTCATTATCGGAGCTTCCCCGGTTATTATCCGATTCCTGCCTGTCATTCACTTCCCGGTCAGAAGCTTCTCCGGTATTTCCATTCTCTTCGGATTCATCCTTCTTGGATTTATTATCTTCAGGTTCATCCTCCTTAGATTTGTTATCTTCAGGGGCATCCTCTTTAGATTTGTTATTTTCGGGGGCATCCTCCTGAAATTTGTCACCTTCGGGTTCATTTTCCGGATTATCATTTTTAGATGAATCACCGTCTTTTTTTGCCTTTCCTTCCCGAAGCCTGCGGCTGTAATCCTCTTTGATAAGCTGATATATAGTAGCTGTTATCGGCACTCCGCAAAGCATTCCGACTACACCAAACAGGCTGCCGCCGACAGTAATGGAAACCAGCACCCACAGACTCTCCAGATTAACGTAGGATCCTACTACATTTGGATAGATAAACTTATTATCCACCTGCTGAAGAACAAGCAGATATATGATGAAAAACAGTGCTTTTATAGGAGATATCGTAAAAATGATAAATGCCGCTATAGCCGCTCCGATAAATGCACCAACTATCGGTATAAGAGCAGTAAATGCTATGATTACTCCTGTCAGAATAGGATAAGGGAACCTGAGTATCCACATGCCTATACCGCAAAGAGTACCAAGAATTACAGCATCCAGAACCTGAGCTACTATATAGTTGTGAAAGTTTTCATCCAGTACATGAGCTATCCTTATAAGGCTTTCACCTTTATATATATAAACCCGAATAAGACCGGAAAACTGCCTCTTGAGATGCTCCTTATCCAGAAGTATATACATTGAAAACACTATACCTATAAGCGTTTCGGTTATTCCATTTATTATGCTGGAAACAGATTCTGCAATAGTGGAAAATGCACCGCTGGCACCATTTAGAAGAAAGCTTCCCAGCTTTGCTATGGTATTACCAATATCTGAACCTGAAGGGAGCATTTCCATTAACTGTTCTGCGTATTTACCAAAAATTTCATTATGCTGAAGATCTCTCAGTATTTCAAACACCTTTTCCTGTGCATTTGTAAGTACCATTACCAGACTCTTTACAAACTGGGGACCTACTACTACAACTATAAGCACTATGATGGCGATGATAGCAATAAACGCCAGAAGCATACTTACAAGCCTCCGGAGCTTGGTGGTCTTTCTTTTCTTCTTGTCAAATCTTCTGAAAAGCTTTTCAAATCCCATCATCGGTATATTTACGATATAGGCTATAACAGCGCCGATTATCAGAGACATACCTGCATTAAGACATAACAGCCCAAGTCCAACCAGATTGTCCCAATAATGAATAAATAAAAATATAACTAATACTATAAATACGATTGGCATATAATGCCCAACCTTCTTTTTAAAGCCGTTCATATCGGAGTTACCCCTTCTTATAAAATCACATAATCTCTTAAAATATACCACAAAAGTAATACTACTGTAAATCTTAATACAACTTCGACCACAGCTTGTTACTATTCACGGTTAACTCAGAATATACTCTGGTACACGTCATGTATTCCTTTTTACCTTTGACACACCGGGAAATATATACTATAACTTATCGGAAGGACAAAAGGTCCCATTTGGTAAAGACCTTATTTCCACCCGATATGTTACTGATGAACCAAGTATCCCATAAATTAAAAGGAGCTTCCCATGAATATTCTACTTGCCCCTTTGGAGGGTATAACCACATATGTATATAGAAATGCCCTTAATAAATATTATGGAGGCATCGACTGCTATTATACACCTTTTCTAACTGCTACTCATCTTAAGGGACGCGAAAAACGAGATGTCCTTCCGGCAAATAATCCGGAACTAAACCTGATACCTCAGATTCTGACAAATGAACCTGAAACCTTTCTCTGTATTACAGACCAACTGGCTGAACTGGGCTATAAAAAGGTAAATCTCAATCTGGGCTGTCCCTCCGGAACCGTTATTTCCAAGAAAAGAGGAGCGGGATTTCTGACTGAACCTAAAAGCCTATATGCTTTTCTTGATAAGGTACTGAATAATCTAAATGGAGTAGAGCTTTCCCTCAAAACCAGAATCGGTTTCGAGTTTCTATCAGAATGGGAAGATCTTCTGGATATCTATAAGAGCTTTCCACTGTCTGAGATTATTATTCATCCAAGACTTAGAAATGAACTGTATGCCGGAAGTGTTCATATAGAGGAATTTCAGAAAGCATTTGAAATGATTCCTGACAGTACGAATATTATATATAATGGGGACATCACCAGTATTAAATCACTGAAGCAGGTAATAAATGCTATTAGAGAAGTTTCACCGGACTATCCGGAAAGACATGATTTTTCTGTCATGGTCGGTCGAGGCATCATACGTAATCCGGAGCTGGCAAACGTTTTGAAGAAGTATGCTGTATCATCTTCGGAAGATGTATCACCCGAAGCTTATATTTCAGCAGCTAACAGACCTCTTGTAGATCCTAAGATTTCTGATAAGAATACCTTCAGGAAATTTATGAATGAGATCATGGAGAATTATATTACTGAAATGTCTAATGAAAAGCATGTTGTTATGAAAATGAAAGAGCTATGGATATACTTTGCAGAAGGACTGAGTTTGGATAAGAAGCTTCTTAAAGAGATATTAAAAACCAGTCGTCTTCCGGAATATAAATCATTAGTTCAAATGATATAGAAGACTTCATATGTCCAGTCTACACCGGGGCATCAGTCAGTTTAACCGAAATATCTTCATTATTTATTATCATACGAGGATCATCTGTTTGGGCTGTTATAGTTTTTTCTTCCCTTTCAATATTAATATATTCAAAATCATCAAGATCTAATACAAGTTGATTCGGTACTCTTTTATCTGCAAAAACGCAACAGAAAAGAGCCCCCAGAAAAGCACATACGATGAGTTTGATTATTAGTCTTTGTAAAGTGAATATTTTGCTATTTTTTATCTTTTGTGTATATTTACCAAACATTTTATATCATTCCCGTATGAACAGCATGCTTATAATCGTGAACCACTTCCGCTGTTTTTCCTTATGAAACAATCTTACCCTTATTCATCCAGATTACAGTTGAACACAATTCTTCAATTGTTGGTAATGTATGAGATACAATCAAAACGGTACAGTCATTATTCTGTATCAATTCCCGCATACGTTTTTCACTCTTTTTTCTGAAATGCTCATCACCTACACTAAGCACCTCATCAATCAGAAGTATATCTGTTTCCAATGTTGAAGTGATAGCAAATGCAAGTTTTGAATACATACCGCTTGAGTACGTTTTTACAGGCATATCAATAAAGTTTCCTATCTCCAAGAACTCTATAATGCCATTTTCCTTTTGAGCTATTTCTTCTTTGGTAAACTCCATTAAAAGCCCAGATATATAAATATTCTTCCTTCCTGTCATCTCAGGCATGAAACCTGCTTCTATAGCCAATAGTCCTATTTGTCGTAACAGCCTATGTGGTTGTTACACTGAAAAGTTTAGAAGAAATAGGGGATTGTTTTTAGGAAGGGATGCGTCACATTCATGTGATGGCGCACGTCACACAAATGTGCATTCGAGCAAAAAGAAAAGCGCCTGCATTTAAGCAAGCGCCGGTAAATCGCCAAAAACGCAATGAACCGAAATGTTTTGGCTTTTTATACGTCTTAGAACTGTTTTAACGATTTAAGGTAATCCTCTACATTCAGGTAACTGATACCATCGCATTCTGCCGGCTCACCCCGGTAAATCACATACTTTCCTGCTATATCACCATACCTATGACTCGTCATAGAGCATTTCTCATCATCATTCAAATGACGAAATTGTTCAGGGATCTGTTTTTTACTATACTTTACCTCATAGATCCTGCAGGTGAGTTCTCTGGTATCACATACGACCATATCAAACTCACCAATCGGGAACTGTAGCTTAAACACCTTTTTGTCCGGACTGGCCAGTCTGGTTTCCAAAAGGATTATTTCTTCCATCATTCTTCCGCGTATTTCAGACAAAAGCCTGTCTAATATACGCTTCCTATCCCTCGCAGATAATTCCAGAAACTGCTCATCGAGAAGAATGCTTTCCATAATGGCTTCTGCCTGTGCATATCGCAAGCCCGGCTGTGTTATGACTGTGAGTTTTCCTTTTTTGCTGACCTCCGGCAATGATTCCAGAT
>DGRT01000057.1 GCA_002391105.1 Lachnospiraceae bacterium UBA4381
TACAGAAAATATATCGAAAAGGATAAGGCTCTCGAGAGAAGATTCCAGCCTGTATCAGTAAATGAACCTACCGTTGAAGATACCATTTCCATATTAAGAGGTATCAAGAACAGATATGAAGTATTCCATGGCGTCAAAATAACTGATGGAGCTCTTGTGGCAGCAGCTACCCTTTCCAACAGATATATCACAGACCGTTTCCTTCCGGACAAGGCTATAGACCTGGTGGATGAAGCCTGTGCCATGATCAAAACAGAGCTCAATTCCATGCCGGCAGAGGTGGATGAGATAGAGCGTAAGATCATGCAGTTGGAAATCGAGGTAACAGCGCTTAAAAATGAGGACGACCATTTGTCGAAGGAAAGACTTGCCAGCATAGAGGAAGAGCTTGCAGAGCTGAAGGATAAGTCTAATTCCATGAAGGCAACCTGGGAAAATGAAAAAGCAGAGGTAGAGCGTATCTCAGCTCTTAGAGAAGAAATTGAAAATGCAAAGGATGACCTGGAGATAGCTCAGCGTAAGGGCAATTATGACAAGGCGGCAGAGCTGCAGTATGGTAAGATTCCGGAAATGCAGAAGGAACTGGAAGCGCTTGAGAATAGTGCATCTATGCAGGAAAGACGACTGCTCCATGAAAATGTTACTGATGAAGAGATAGCCAAGATCATATCCAAATGGACAGGCATACCGGTAGCCAAGCTTTCAGAATCAGAACGAAACAAGACACTTCATCTGGCTGACGAGCTGCATAAAAGAGTTGTAGGACAGGATAATGCGGTTTCACTGGTAAGTGAGGCTATCATAAGATCAAAGGCAGGAATCAAGGATCCGTCAAAGCCTATTGGCTCATTTCTCTTCCTGGGACCTACAGGTGTAGGAAAGACAGAGCTTGCCAAGACACTCGCCGAGGCACTGTTTGATAACGAGAACAATATTATACGTATTGATATGAGTGAATACATGGAGAAACACAGTGTATCAAGGCTTATCGGAGCGCCTCCGGGATATGTTGGCTATGATGAAGGCGGACAGCTTACAGATGCTGTAAGACGTAATCCTTATTCGGTTGTTCTCTTTGATGAGGTTGAGAAAGCACATCCGGATGTCTTTAACATCATGCTTCAGATACTGGATGATGGTCGTATCACGGATTCCAAGGGCAATCTGGTTGACTTTAAGAATACTATACTTATTATGACTTCTAATATTGGTTCAGAATTCCTTCTCGAAGGAATAGATGATGAAGGAAATATCAAGGAAGACGCCGAAAAGCAGGTTAATGATATGCTTAAGCTTCATTTCCGTCCGGAATTCCTGAATCGTCTGGATGAGATAATCATGTTCAAGCCGCTTACAAAGGAAAATATAGCCGGAATAGTCGATCTCCTTATGAAGGAGCTCAATGCACGTGTTGCAGATAAGGAGCTTACTATAGAGCTTACAGAGGCCGGACGTGATCTCATCATAGAGCGAGGGTATGATCCGGTATATGGAGCGAGACCGCTCAAGCGTTTCCTTCAGAAAAATGTTGAAACCCTTGTGGCAAGGGCTATCCTTGGCAACAGGCTTATGATGGGAGATACTGTACTTATTGATGCGGAAAACGGAGTACTTAACTGTAAGAAAAAGTAATAAATTATAGCTATAAGCGGTAAGAAGCATAGTCGGGGAATAACCTCCGGCTATGCTTTTTCTTATATTTTTTCAAATTATCGGCATTGAATTATTCAAGTTTTATTCAAAAGTAGCGATTTATTTGCTAAAATGTAATAAATATGGTAAAATAAATCGATTATACCATGATTAAAAGTTCTGTAGATTATTATAAATGATGATAGTGGGGAATATATAGGATATGGAACAGGAAAGGGCTCGCCTATCTGTAGAAAAAGTAGCAAAGGTTCTACTGATTATCTTAATAGCATTTATAGTTGGTGCGGCCGTATTTACCTTCTTTAAAATAAGGGTAGATGCAAAGGCTACTCTTCGTGATGCAAAGAATGTAAGAATGGCGCTTCGCTCAGCAGATATCGAAATGTATGCAAAAAGCAAGACTATCTATAATCCGCTAAAAAAGAATGGACTAGAAGTTGGAGTCAAGGAAAAGGTGGAGCAGTATATAACACCTGATGGTATATACAGCATTACTTCATATGATTACAGTAAACATGAGCTGACAGGAATGACATATAGAGATGGTCACTATGTGGTATATTTTTCTAAAAATGCTGATAAGATCAAATGGGAAGTGAACTATATAATGAATGTATATACCTATGACGAATCAGATGTGATAGTTGACTAATAATAATGGAGATATCAGGTGATATTTGAAACTAATTATGAAGCAGAACTGCTCTGGCTCAGTATTACTATAATCATAGCCAGAGTGCTTATAGAACTTATATTTTTTGCGATAGGTGTAAGTGTATTTTCATTTTTAAATGTAATAATTTACAGACTTCCCAGACGGATGCAGTTCACACTTGGTAATTCCATGTGTACCAGTTGCCATCATAAGCTGGCTCCGAAGGATCTGATACCTATAATATCCTGGTTAAGTCTTAGAGGGAAATGCAGATACTGTGGGGAGAAGATTTCTGTAAGATATACTATAGTGGAATCTCTTGGTGGTGTAGCGGCGGTGGTCTGGACACTTGTACTGGGGATAAGTATTAAAGCACTTTTAGCATTTGTTGTAACAGGTATAGTGGTGACAGCGGCTTATATAATATATGATAAAATCCGTCATCGCTTTTAGCTGCAAATGAAATAAAATGACGTATCATGTAATTAATGGCATTAAAGGCACAGCTTACATAGAGGTTGACATAAGCGGTTTATGTAAAGTAAAATAAAAGTTGGACTTTTATGTAAAGTAAAAGAGATTAACCCGAATGTGGGAAAAGGGATAGGATATGGCATCTACCTACAGATACCGGGCTCAGGATGAGAAGGGTAAGATAATATCCGGTGAGCTCAGGGCAAATGATGAGGCTGAGCTTCAAAGCAAGCTTAGAGCCGATAATATGCTTCTGATAGAAGCGAAAGAACTTACAAAGGGTAAGACCAGTTACAGGAAGCTTAAGTACGACAGGATTGCAGACTTTGCACGTAATCTTAGTAAGCTTCTGGGAGCAGGTGTAACCCTTGTTCGTGCGCTCAGGATTATAGCTGAAGATGAATCAATCAAGGAAAATGAGCGTAAGATATATAATGAGATTCTTAGACAGGTCAGGTCGGGTATGACACTTTCCGATGCGCTCGAAGAACAGGGAGGGGTGTTCCCGCCACTTTTTGTCAACATGATAAGGTCCGCTGAGTCCGGCGGTAACATGGACAGCACAGCCGGTAATATGGCAGAATATTATAGTAAGGAATACAGATTGCAGCAGAAGATAAAGAGCTCAACGACGTATCCAAAGATACTTGCTGTTTTGATTGTGGTCGTTGTTATTATAATAATGGGATTTGTACTTCCGCAGTTTGATTCGCTATTCTCTCAAATGGATACACTTCCTCCGACAACAAGGGCACTTATGGCAATAAGCGATTTTGTTGCCAATAAATGGTATCTGATTATATTTGGGGCAGTAATACTTTTTATGATTTATAAGATTCTTATATCGATGCCTCCTGTCAGATTGTTTTTGGATAAGATGGAGATACATATACCTAAGATTGGCGGTCTAAGAAAGATTATATATACAGCGAGATTTGCCAGAACATTGGCAAGTATGTACTCTGCGGGTATTCCGATAGTGACATGTCTTCAGATAGCCAAAACGACTATAGGAAATACATATATAGAAAGCCAGTTTGATAAGATGATAGCGGATATTCGTGCCGGAAAACCTCTTTCTGACGGTTTGGCAGATATAGATGGATTTGTAAAAAAGCTTCCATCCTCTGTAGCAGTAGGCGAGGAAACAGGAGCTCTTGATTCCATGCTGGTTTCTATCGCAGACCAGATGGATTATGACAGTGAGATTGCCATAGAACAGTTAGTTGCAATGATTGAGCCGATTATGATAGTTATAATGGCGGTTGTAGTTGGATTTATTATGGTAGCAGTTATACAGCCTATATATGGCTCGTATCAGTCTATCGCAAACCAGGGAGGCTAAAGAATGAGCGTAAGTGTATTTTTTTCAAATAAGATAATACAGATTGCTGTAGGCTCCCGCGGGAAGAATGCAAAGCTAGAGAGAGTTTATACCACTACAGCTCCGGAGGGAAGTATTATAAATGGTATAGTTATGGACTCCGAATCTCTTGGTGCGCATATTAAGGATTTCTGGGCTGCAAATAATCTGCCTAAAAAGGATGTATATCTTATAGTTAACAGTAATAAGATAGCAGGTAAGAGCGTTGTCGTTCCTGATATGAACAGCAAGAAGACACTGCAGTTTATAATGAGGGAATTTGCCGATATGCAGCGTGAGGATGAGGAAAATACCTTGTCTTACATTCAGATCGGTTCAGATAAAAAGACCCGCCAGAAGCATCTGTATGCAGAGCTTGCTCCGAAGGAACAGTTGCATGAGTTTATATCAATTTTTTCCGGTATGGGAATAAATCTTAAGGGTATCATATCCGGAGAAAGCAGCATTATAGGATATGCACGGCAGAAGCTGGTAGCTCAGGCTAAAACATTTATACTTCAGATAGTAAATGGTAATCTTGTTTCCAATGTACTTTTCGTTGATGGTACATTTAGATACTATAATTCAGTCAGATGCTTTAATGAGCCGGGAACACCAGAATATATGGATGACCTTGCCCGTTCACTGAACCAGCTTTCACAGTTTATGAATGCTGAGAAGATCAATTCTCCTATGGAGAGAATCTTCCTGGCAGGTACAACCGCAAAGGACATATCGGTTTATAATCAGGTGGTTACAGACTTCGGTGTAAATGCTCCTGTAGAGCTTGTTAATACGGGACTCAGTTCTGATCCGGAGCTGCTGAATGCATCTCAGGTTGTGCTTTATGCAGTAAGTGGACTCTATGATCAGGGTGCCGAAAGCAACTTCCTGACTAACTTCAGTCTGAAGGATGATGCTGAAAATGCTATGGATCCAAAGACCAAGGCCAGAATAGTATCGGTTATTTCGACTCTGATAATCATGCTTGTTGCATTTGGCATAGCTCTTACGATGAGACTTATCAGAGAAGCAAGATATAATGAGGCTCGTGATTATAATAACAGTCCGATGGTAAAGATGCAGACTCAGGAATATGATGATGCAACAGAAAGACGGGATGCTGCACTGGCTAAGTATAATTCTATCAATACATTTGTTGATACTATAGAGTCCTATCCTGTATGCAGTGATGAGATTATCGGTATCATCGAAGAAACTGCAAGAGGATATGCTTCTATAGAGATTCTCAGCTTTAATGCAGAACAGGGACAGGTTACATTTTCCGCAAAGGCTGATAATGTAAATGATATCTACAAGTACATTGATAAACTGCTTGAAGAGGAAATCTTTATGAAGGTGGATCATACGGGATATACCTATGATTCTTCTACTGATTTGTATGATATCCATGTTAACTGTACACTGGCTGAGTCAGTTGGAAGAACTGAGTAAAGGAGGAGCGCTGATATGAAGACAAATATGACTGAACGCGACAAAAAGCTCCTCGTGGGAATGTTTATAGGAGTAATAATTGTTGCCATTGGATATTGGGGCATACTTCCTCAGATAAAGAGATATAATGCTCTGGAAGAGAAGATAGAGAAGGAAGAGGAAGAAAGAAAGATTAACAAGATGAAGATCATGAATCTTTCTATGATAGAGATCCAGGCTGAAGAATATGAGCAGAAAATAGTAGAGAAAAAGGATGAATTCTACCAGATAATGAAAAGCTCAGAAGTAGATAGGATGATGACTGAGCTTGCAACAGGTTCAAATCTTGATATATATGAACTGAATTTTACTATGCCTACATCACCTTCAGAACGTATGGCATATCAAAACTCAGCACTTTATCAGTGGCAGCTTCAGGCTAAGAGTGATTACGAAAATTCAAGCAGTCTCAGCTCCTCAGATTCTTCAGATCCAACAAATGATCTTGGTTTGGAGGAAGATGAGGATGATGCAGATACCAAAGAAGATAGTAGTGGCTCATCGGAATCCTCAATGACTGTCATGGATGATATGATGGTTGATGAGGGAGGATATCAGCCTAATACTGATATCTATGCTGTGCCTGTTACAATGACTGTTGGTGGTGATCTGGAAGATCTTGAGAGCTTTATTGATAAGATTATTAATGATGATAAGAGGACTCTTCTGGTCAGCTATTCCTGGGGAAGCTATCGGGAAATAGTGAGAAGGGATGCTGATGGAAATATAATCCGTGATACAAGTGGCAGCTCTGATACAGGTGAATATACTTCTGATGCGGCAGGTTCAGATGAAACAGGCGGTGTGGAATTAACTGATACCGAAGGAGTTCCGGCTACGACAGTAGAAGTCGTTAACAGACGTTCTCTCACTGTAAGGCTTGAGATATATATGTGTGATACAGAAAGTATAACACAGCGTTATGAGGATACAGAATCTGATACTGAGTCCGGTGAGGTGCAGGAGCAGGATACTGAGGAAGAGTAGCAGAATTAATCTCTATAATGATTTCTTATTATTAAGTAGTATATTTTCAGTTTACTGGATAAATAGTTGAAAGAACTGGATTAAAGTATTCGCTTTATTTCAGATAACAAACTGATCAGAGGTTTGCCCATATGGAAATGAAATCAAACAAGAACATTCGAATAGGTGATGTCCTGAAGGAATTCGGATATGTTACCGATGATGATATTGGTGCTGCGATAGAGTATCAGAAGACGCATGAAGGAGTACGTCTTGGTGGTGCTCTTATTGCGCTGAATATCATCACTGAGAAACAGATGCTTGAAGCCCTTGGACGAAGGCTGCAATATAATGTTGTCAACATTTCGGATCTTACCGTAGATATAAATGCTGTTGAAACCATACCACAGCCACTTGCTGAAAAGTATGGAATGATGGCTTATAAGATAGAGGATGGAGTGCTCTTTGTACTAACGAATGATCCTCTTAATTTCTACGGCCTTGAGGATATAAGACAGGTTGCAGGAACAGATCTTCGGGTTGAGCTTTGCGAGAAACAGCCTCTGGAGAATGCTATTCAGTATTACTACTCAGAGGTAGCTGCAAAAAAAGCTGCGGATAAAGCGGCAAAGTCATCTCTTGCAGAAGATGATATCATTGAGGTAAATGTGGAAGATGCGGATGATGATACGCCTATCATTAACCTGCTTAATTCACTTATTGTGCGTGCTTACAATTCAAATGTTTCTGATATTCATATAGAGCCTTTTGAGAAGCATACATCAGTACGTATGCGTATGGATGGTGTCATAGTGGATTTTATGACACTCCCAAAGAATATTCATAACTCGCTGATTGCCAGAGTTAAGATTATCGGAGATCTGGATATAGCAGAGCGTCGTATTCCACAGGATGGACATTTTAAGACTAATGTTGAAGGCGTCCCTATCAACGTCAGAGTATCTGTTATTCCAACTGTGTTTGGCGAAAAGGCGGTTCTGAGACTTCTGGCTTCGGCTGCTACTATAGATCATGCTAACTCATTTGGTATGAATGAGCGGAATTATCAGGTTGTTAATCGTATGCTGCAGTCTCCAAATGGTATAGTTTATGTAACGGGTCCTACCGGATCCGGTAAATCGACTACGCTATATATGATACTTCAGACCTTGTCGGAAAGAGCGGTTAATATATCGACTATTGAAGATCCTGTGGAGAAGAACCTTCCGAAACTCAATCAGATGCAGGTTAATACAACTGCAGGACTTACCTTTGAGGTTGGTCTTAGAGCACTGCTCAGACAGGACCCGGATATTATCATGTTAGGTGAGACTCGAGATGCTGAGACGGCTTCTATATCAGTACGTGCAGCAATTACAGGACATCTGGTTTTGTCAACACTTCATACAAATGATGCTGCATCCTCTGTCACACGTCTTATAGATATGGGAATCGAGCCATATATGCTTGCCAACTCGCTGGTTGGTATCATTGCCCAGAGGCTTGTTAGAAAGGTTTGCCCTGACTGTGGTACATGGGGAGAAATGACTGAAGAAGAGGAAAGGGTAGTAGGTCGTCACCTGCCTCGTGTTATGCACAAGGTTGGATGCAAGAAGTGTAATGGAACAGGATATCGTGGTCGTATATCAATCCATGAGATACTGCCGATAGATAAGCATGTACGTAAGATGATTTCAGACAATAATACAGCGGAAGAAATCAAGGATTATGCTCGTAAGGAGCTTGGCATGATGACCCTTAAAGAGAGCTGTCTGGAGCTTATAGAACAGGGACTTACAACAGTTGAGGAACTGGTAAAGGTTGCTTACTATGACTAAAGCAATATGAAAATGTGAATAAAATGTGAACAAATATTAAGCGTGAATCATTAAAAAACGTGAAAAGTTATGAAAGGTAATGAAACAATTTGAAAGAAATGTGCTTTTTATGACTCGGAATTATACAAAATGCACAGAATAAATTGTGAATTTATGTGCGTTTGGCTATTTTGCCAAAAAGGTTTACATAATAACTTGATTTTTGGGCTTTTAGTTGTTAAAATCAATTTAACTTATTCATGAGAGAGTTGTGTAGCAGAGACAATGCTATACGAGAAAAATTTATATAAGGGAGGACGAACTTATGAAGAAGAATAATAAGGGTTTTACACTCGTTGAACTTATCGTTGTACTCGTTATCCTTGCAATCCTGGCTGCAATTCTTGTACCAGCACTTCTTGGATACATCGACAGAGCAAGAGAGAAGCAGGTAACAACTAATGCAGAGGCTGCACTGGTTGCTGCACAGGGTAAGATGGCTGATGCTTTTGGGGCTTATGCTGATCCGGCTACTGATACTTATGTGAAAGCTGAACAGATTCAAAAATTAACTGATATAGAAGAAGGTTTTACTTTTGCTTATAAAACAAGTACAGCATGGAGTAGTGCTAGCCAAAAAGATAAGAAATGTTATAAGATCACAGAGTTTGCTTACTATAGCGCTACATCTGGTAAAACAGCTACTTGGTCTGCAGCAAAAGGTGGTAATTGGGTAGTTACCCAGACAACAAGTGATGATATTACACTTTCTGGTACGGGTTGGTTAGGTAAAGATACATACACTCCTGCTCCATAATTTTTGATATTAAAACTAGCACATAAAAAACTGGTTTAGAGATTTTTTCTAAACCAGTTTTTATATTGCAATTTGTTTGCTAAAGTCAACCGCTATGGACTAACTGTTCCAGCTAAACTATTTCCATTAGTTACTGTCCATTGTCCATCAGTAGCATTCCATGATGCTGTTTGCTTATATTCATCACTATAATATGTAAATGCTGTGATCTTATACATTTCTCTGGTTGGAGCACTTTCGACATAAGCCGTTGCAGTATAACCAAATCCAAAATTCTCAACTATATCTGTCAAATCTTTAATACTAGCTTTAGTAACTACAGTTTCAGGATTTTCATAATTCTTATAAGCATCAGCCATCTTACCCTGTGCAGCAACCAGTGCAGCCTTTGCATTAATCCCCCTCAAAATCTAAGATTTTTCTCTTATAAGAAAAATAACGCTACTAAATTCCAATCTACAGGCGTTTTTTATGTGTCATATTTGACATTCAACACATCGACTTTCGTATAGCATATTGTAGCTTGATTTTAGATAATTTTATTCGTATTTTCCTACCTTTGTCAGCTACTTGTTAGTAATCTGTCAGCTACCAAATGCTCTCTGCTACTATGTCTTTTAAGCAATTTTCAAGAAAACTCTTACTATTTTTTGTCAGCTATGTGCCTGCTACTTGCCTGCTATACTCCATCTACAGCCTTACATGTTCCATCTGATACCTGATAACATCAACTGCTCTTGATTCCGGCTCGTTAGTTAGTTTTTCATCCAGCTTTTTATAATCAATTTTTAAGTTGAATCCTAAAGCTTTTGCCTGAAGTCCGAGATTTGCAGAAAATGGCTGACCGTACACATTTTCAATGTTTTCTTCAAGAGAAATATCCGCCGGAAACTTTTCATAGTTACTTAGTAGTGCATCGCCATTATCAAAAATAGGAGCGGCTCTAAATCTGCCAGTTTGACTATTCCCGACTAATCCCAGATTATGGAAATGACGGTCAATATTTAAAGTAAAGTAATCCAGTGTCAGAATGGATGACAAATAATTATAACAATCAAAGTCAGTATATTCTTTTATAAACTCAACTACAAACTTAATTCTGTCTTCGACATCGCTATAAATCATTATGGCATCTGTCAGATTTCCACCATTAAACATATCATATAGCCTTTGAAAGCTTATAAATGTTTCATTTTCTTTCAAAAAACTTTTGGAACGACATCCATTTCTGTCATTTATGGTGCATTTTTCATATGTTATATATTCTTTTGCATCTGAGCAAGACAGAATGAGACTGACCAGATATTCAGATAATCCTTCATATCCATTATTATTTGTCTTGTACCAGTAACCATTTTCATAATATTTAGGCTGCGTTCCGGCGGAACTACCGGCAACCATAACTATGGCGCTGTTGCTTAGCTTATAATTCTTCATCTTAGTCGTACATCCTCCCATTTTAGCTTCTCATAATCCATTTTGATCCAGAAAAAGTCCTCATACGTAACGCCATGTGTTATCTGAATAAAGTCATATGGATTATTATCCGAAAGATGAAATTCGCTCAGAATATCAGATAGATCAGCTCGTTCATCCTCATAACATCTACTTTTTATAAACCTGTAAAATCTTTCCAAATCTAGTTTGCTTCCGGAAAACGGCTGAAATGGTCCGTCTTTCCTTATTTTATCAAAGTGGATTCGTTTTTTATCATAAGATAGCCTTACTACGGTAACAAGCTCATCCATATACATTATATGATATACATATTCATCACATGGATTTAGTGAAATGGATAGTTTTAGAATTTTTGCGAGCTTAATAAGGGTATCAAGATTAGGGGACTGTTTTCCTGATTCCATGCGGCTGTAGTTAGCTTGCCTGAGACCGCACTTTTCTGCTACTTCCTTCTGAGTCAGATGCAGTTCCTTGCGTCTCTTCCTTATATTAAATAGTAATATTCCTAATGTATTATCCATATACTAAATATATCATTTATGATATAAATATCAAGATGTTTTGTAAATGATATGTAATAATCTCCTTAAATTATATTGTTTAAGGGAGGTTAGTATGAATACAAATCTTAAAAGAGCTAATGGTATCGGTTCTGTTTACAAGCTTTCAGGAAGGCGAAGAAAACCGTATGCTGCAACTATTTCAAATAGCTGTCAATATGACACTATTCATTGTAGGTGTATTCAGGAGCGAACAACTATAGGCTATTATGAAACCAGAGATGCAGCCATAATTGCACTTAATAATTATCTTTCTGATCCATATGATGTGAAAAAGTCTGCTATTACATTTGAAGAATTATATAATGAATGATTTGAACATGAATCATCGACAACATGATACACGTCACACCTTTATAACAATAGGTAAAGAAGCTGGTATGAACGAATATATATTAAAGCTTATTGTTGGACACAGTATAGATGATGTAACCGAGCATATTTATACACATAGAAAAATAGAATCTCTAAGAGAAGAAATGGAAAAGATAACGCTCGATTAAGCACTTCTTTCAGGTATATTCATGCATAGAAATACGCATCAGCCATCTTACCATGTGCAGCAACCAGTGCAGCCTCTGCATTAAAAGCTAAGGATATTACAAATTATCGAATTATAGAAAACAAATTGTATTTACTTGTTCCCTACTATATAATGAGAAAAGAAGAAGGGGGATATGGATATCGGCTATGTAATGGAGATTATATCAGGCAAGTAAATAAAATCTAAGAGATTTTAAATAAAATTAAGGAGGTTGTAGAAATGGGCGTAAATCGTTTTGTGTTGAATGGGGTTTCGTATCATGGCCATGGTGCTATAAATGAGATTCCCGGAATTATTAAGTCCAAGGGATTTAAGAAGGCTTTTGTTGCATCAGATCCGGATCTGGTAAAGTTTGGAGTTACAGCAAAGGTTACTGATCTTCTTGATCAGAATGGTATCGAATATGAAGTATATTCAGATATTAAGCCTAATCCAACTATTGAAAATGTGCAAAGCGGAGTGGCAGCATATAAGGCATCAGGTGCTGATTTTATGATTACCATAGGCGGTGGCTCATCTATGGATACAGGTAAGGGTATAGGTATCATAGTTAACAATCCTGAATATGCAGATGTTCGTTCTCTTGAAGGAGTAGCACCTACAAAGAACCGTACCGTATTTACTATAGCTGTTCCAACAACCGGAGGTACCGGAGCTGAGTCAACCATTAACTATGTAATTACAGATGTAGAAAAGAAACGTAAGTTCGTATGTGTAGATCCTAACGATATACCTGATGTTGCAGTTGTAGATCCTGATATGATGTCAACTATGCCTAAAGGACTTTCAGCCGCAACCGGAATGGATGCACTTACACATGCTATTGAAGGTTACACAACGGCTGCTGCATGGGAACTGTCAGACTGTCTGAATCTTGAAGCTATTAAGCTTATTGCGGCAAATCTGCGCAAAGCTGTTGATAATGATCCCGATGGAAGAGAGGGCATGGCTCTTGCACAGTATGTAACAGCTATGGCTTATTCAAATGTCGGTCTCGGAATAGCTCATTCGATGGCGCATACCCTTGGTGCTGTTTATGATACGCCACATGGAGTAGCATGTGCCATGATGCTTCCTATAGTAATGGAGTTTAATGCTGAGGAGACGGGAGAAAAGTTCAAATATATAGCAGAAGCATTTGGGATAAATATTGAGGGAATGGATCAGGCTGCATATCGTAAGGCTGCTATAGATGCTGTTCGTCAGCTTTCTGTAGATGTAGGGATTCCTACCAAACTTGAAAAGCTTAAGGAAGAGGATCTTGACTTCTTGTGCGAGTCCGCAGCGGCTGACGCATGCGCACCCGGCAATCCAAGACCTGCCAGCCTTGAGCAGTTTAGAGAAATGTTTAAGAAACTGATGTAGTTATCTTCGTAGTTACATATTATTAGAATTATCATGATGCATAAACGTTAACAAACTGATATAGTTAGAATATAGAAAAGTCAGGGTAACTTCTCTGACTTTTCTTTTGTGAATCTATGGGTTATTGTCAGTCAGAATGTATAATAAAGCAGGTAAAGCTTCGGTGAGCCGGTTTTGAAAACTATTTTATAAATAAAGGTTATTATATGGATAAGAATGCTTTCAAAATTATAAATATTAGAAGAATGATATTTCTTTTTATCATAGCATTAGTCGTTATTACTTCGATATCTATGCTGTGTGATGGATTATGGCTAACGGATAGTAATGGTGTATATCTGAGTGGAAATCAGATAGTTGGATACTATAACGAATTATGGGAAGCGGTCCATAATGGCAGGATATTATTCTTTAGTAATAAGTTTGGATCTGGTTATGATTTTACTGCGGTAATAACATATTATCTTTCTGATGTCTTAAACTTTATTATTCTGCTATTTCCTAAGGCACAAATTGGACTGGTTCTTAATATTATATATATATTAAAATGCAGTTTATCATCTGTTACGTTATATGTTTTTCTGGATAATCACTATATTGCAGTAACTAATAACGAAAAAAAACAGTCTGAAAAAGTAGATAATAGAGCAGATAATGTAGTGAAGCTTTTGATTTCACTTTTTTATTCAATTGCTGTTTTGGGCATTACTTTATCTGTTAATCCTTTATTTGTAATTGGTGCGGTAATGTTTCCTTTGGTTATAGCCGGTCTGGAAAAGCTCGTTTACAATTCTGAGGGGAAATTATATGCTGTGACAACGGCAGTTTTACTTGTATCTACTTTTCAGTTGGGTGTTGCAGGTTTGATTTTTAGTTCTCTATATTTACTTGTTATGGAATATAGGGATAAATGTCATGTTATTCGTACTGTGTGTGTGAAGCTGTTTATTGATATATTAATAATACCGGTTGCTTTTATTTCGGTATATACCAATATAACCAGTAGATTTTTTAGTGATGAATATTCAATTAGTTTTCCTTATTCAAAGAATTTTCATGATATATATGCAACTATACTTAATCTGATGAAACCTGAGCTGGGTTTTATAGCGTTACCGCTTTTTTGTACGCTATTATATCTTTTTTTAAAAAATGTTAAATTTTGGAAAAAACTTCGTGTAGCCATGATTTTGATTCTGATGTTACTGGCTACATACAATACAACTGCGAATTTCGTTATGAATGCATTTAATAACAGGCTATTGGGGAGTGATTCTTTTGTCATATTCAATCTGCTTTTGTTTCTCGTTATTGCTTACGAGGTTTTAATGCAGCTTAAGAGATTCAGCAGGATTCAGATATTTATTTCACTGTCTGTATTTATTCTTATATTTGGTTTTTCATTTCTGAAAAATGATGAAGAGTCAAAAATGAATTTGGATAAATCAGATATAAATGCCTGCATAGAAAAAATCAGGCAGATTGATAGCAATAGTGGAATCTATGTTTATGATGCAGGTAAAGATTATCCGAATCCTGTTGTTAATGCTATTCTTGGTAATGGTTATGTAATTGTTACCGGGGATAATCTATCTGTTGATATAGATAGTCGGCTTACTTATTATGACGCCTATAAAGAAATGATCATCTATAAAAGTGGGTTTCAGAACAAAAATGCGTATTTGCTGGATGCTTCCTATCCTGTTTATTCTGATGATAATCCATATACTTCGTTAAATAAGATGGCTGAGTGCCTGACAGGTATAGATGATATATTTTATCCTGTTGAAGGAGATAGCAGATTTAAACCTAATCCTTATGATCCTACAAATATAAATACAATGGCGGTGGAGTTTTCGTTTCCTGAGGAAGGGGAGTACTATACTAATCTTGACAATCTTATATATGCCGGAAAGCTGAAAGAAGGGGAAGCATCCAGTATTATCTGTTATGGAACTATAGATGATATTTCTCATAAAGTTGCTGTAAGGGAGTCTGTTGCATTTGATAATGAAAAATATGACAGGTTTATAGATGCTTTAGCCGGAAACAAGTGCGAGATTACATTTGGCGAAAATGAAATTATTGTTGATATGCCGAATAATGCTGTTGCTGAGAATGCTGAAATATCGGGAACAGATGAAATAAGTACAAAGGAGTCTAACAATACATATATTATAGTACCGTATGATCTTTCTACATGTTTTACTTATCCGGAAGGGGTAGAGGTTTATTATGAAAAAATATGTGGGCAGGTAGTTACTGTTTTAGGTGGAAATATTTATGGTAAGCTTAATCTTAAATATTACCCTTATAATGCCATTAAAGGAGCGGTGGTAAGTCTTATTTCTCTGCTTATTATTGCGGTTTTATATATGCTTGTTTCAAGATGTGGCATAAAGAACCTCAAAGGTTATGATGTATTTGCCAGGAAGCTTGCATCATATATAGATGAAAACCGTGCATATATTTACACCATTTTTATATGCTCGGTATTATGTGTTGTATTTTTTATTACAAAACAGTGTGTGCCCTTTGGAGAACAATCTGCAGTGATATCTGATGGGTATGTAAGTTCATACCCTTCGATATATATGATAATCCAGAATATAAAAAAGGGTGTATTTAGTTATCTGGACACTTCTTTAGGTTATGCAAGACTTATACAAAATTATAATTTTATATTTACAAATCCATTGAAGCTTTTGATGTTTTTGTTTCCGGAAGATCGATTTATACTTGGCTATAATTTGTATTATGCAGCGGAATTTGTACTTACTGGTCCGGCGATGATATTTTATCTGACACATAGATTGAATGGAAACAGAATGGATAAAAGAGAGATTAAGCTTGTTCCGATTGCACTTGCTTATAGTCTTTCTTCCTATGTTATGTGTTACTATACCTTTTACAGCTTTTTGGATCTGGTCATTATACTTCCATTTGTTATCCTATGTCTGGAAAGACTTGTTTATGAAAAGAAATATCTTCTTTACAGCTTCATTCTTGCATTTTATATGATGAATAATTTCTATTATGCCTTTTTGTTATGTGAATTTGTTTTCTTGTATTTTCTTACTATGGATCATGGGAATTTGAAAAGCTTTATAAGAAACTCTGTTCGTTTTGGAATAAGTTCTATATGTTCAGCTTGCATTGCAGCGTATGTAATATTTCCGGCAGCCAGACTATCATTCAATAGTGGATATGTGGACACGGATAATAGAGCAAAACAGAACATAGATTATTTTTCACATAGTATTCTGGAAAGCATAAAAGCATTAAAACCGGATTATGATATGATTCGTGTAACTGAGGACTGGACAAATGCAAATACATACTGCGGTCTGCTCGTGGTGCTTTCGCTTATTCTTTATGCATTAAATGGAAAGCTGAGTCTGGCGTCAAGAATAAAGAGGCTGTGCCTTATGGGCGTTATGTTTCTTGCTTACAGTAATCAATTCCTGAATTATGTGTTTCATGGTTTTCATTTTCAGAGCTTTGTACCTAATAGGTTCTCGCTTTTCTTTATATTTATGATGATCCAGTCTTTCTATGATGTGATACTTTATTATAAAGAGTTATATCGTAAAAAAAACATGCTTGCATTTTCTGTATTTGCAGTAGTAATTTTGTTATCCATAATATCTGCAGAACGTTATACATTAAGTGGATATATGGTCTCAGCATTTTTTATTCTGGCTTATATCATGCTGTTTTTTGCAGGCTATCATCTGAAAAAACCGTATAAAGCAACAGTTGGTCTGCTGTTTGTTCTAGGAATAGAGCTTATAGCCTCACTAACATTTTCAATGAGGCAGACTCTGTCTTATTCCGGAGTTTCTCCCCAAACGGCTGCTGTTATGAAAAGAATGTCTGATAATTATAATATGAAGGATAATCCTTTTATCAGGACTGAGATAGTAAATGAATCAAACTACAATATGGCATGCCTTATAAATACCAATTCTGCAAGTATATTCACATCAATATTACAGCGAGAACAGATAAACCTGCTCGATTACTGGAATGTTTACTGTGAAGATAATAATAATGTTGAGTATTTATATGGAAATCCTTTGGCTAATATTATGCTTGGAGAAAGATACTTCTTTTATGATAAAGATCATTTTAATCCCAATATTCCTCATTATTTTGAGGAACTGGATAATGAAGAGATGGTAACATTATATACCGATCCTAATGTTTCCGGGAAAAGCCTGCTTATTAATACTGATAGTCTGAAGATCAAATCCGGAAAAAATCCATTTGAACAGCAGAATGATATTAGTAATCAGTTAGTAGGTGCTTCGATTTATGATAATATTGATGCTGTAGTTAGTGTTTCTCAAAGCGGAGGAAATGGGGAATATAGTGTATGTGCTGATATACCTGAAGGGATAGTTGGAGATATTTACATTGAGCATAATAATTATATCCAGTATTTGGGATATACTGATGGTTCAGAGGAAAAGAGTTTTTACAAAAATGTGAATATTGACCCAGGGTTATTGGAAGAAACTAATTCTGTTTATGTGCCTGATAAAGCAGATGAAAGTATGCTGAAGGAGTATGCAGATTCGCATATATCTGTAGCGACAGTAAATACTAACGTATTGGAACAATTAAAAGGTGCTCTATCAGAATATGCTGTTACAAAGGCTGAAGCCGGTGCTGATTATTTAAGCATAGAGGCTGATATAAAGGAGCCGGGTGATTATTATGTTCCAATTCCGGATTATCAGGAGTGGCATATTCAAATAGATGGAATAGAAGTACATCGCGGGAATGAATATAAGTCAGAAATGGGTGGTATGATGATAAAGCTTCCTGTGGGAAAACATATAATCAAAATGGAATATAAAAAGCCTGGTATTACTTTGTATTATATTATCTCAGTTATCTCAGCAATAGGAATATCAGTCACAGCATTTTTAATGAAACATAAAGATAAGCATTCAACATTTTCTCTTGTCGGATAATTAAAAAAATAGAACCTGTCAGTTGTTATTATTCTGACAGGTTCTGTTAGTTTATTTATGTAAGATTCCGGTAAAGTACTGATTTTAATTAAGACACTTGGTTATATAGAGGGGTATATATGGCATAGTTTGTTATAGATTTCTGCATTATCAGAAACTACCACCCATATTATCAAGCGTATCTATAACAACAACACAGTCTTCGTGAACTTCCTGCATGATCTGCTTCATAATATTTTCCGGAACTGCAACGCAGCCGGCTGTATAAGGCTTGAGATGCCCCAGACAGTGCAGGAATATACCTGACCCTCTGCCAACAGTACATTCTTCGTTGAAACTGATGTTGAGTGCATATTGATATTCATAATCATAGTCTATGAGATGTTCGCTGTTTTCAGTATCTACATCAGGAAGATCCTCAAGACTGACCAGTTCGTTGTAGTGCATTCCTTCAGCCCAGTCACCGGACCAGTAGTCATTTTCATCGACCTTAACATAGGGGATGGAGCAGCCGGGATCATCTGCGATTCCGAAGGCTTTGTTGAAATGATATACACCAACAGGCGTTCTTCCGCAGCCTTCCTGTCTTTCTTCATCTAATATCAGACCATTTCTTCCTACATAAGCCGGTGAAGAAAGTATTTGCTTCCAATTACCATCTTCATCGCGTTCATGCATTGAAACAGAAGCGGTAGGCATATCCATTCCGATTCCTGCAACAACAAAAAGCTGAGTTACTGATTCGTCCTGAGCGGATGGAAGTGATTTTATCCAATCAGGAGAATCCGTTACCTGTGGGATAGAAGAATATAGACTGTCAGTTGCTAGTGCGTTTGACTCACTGGTATTACTATCGTTACTTGAATTATTATTGCAGCCTCCTAAAAGAAGGGCAAATATAAGGGGAAATATTAGAAATATTTTCTTCATAACTGTATCTCCTTTTATAAAATAATAGTGGGGGAATTATAGCATTGGGCAATATTTCAGTCAAGTTTACATAAAGTGTAACAGGTGGCACAATAAACGTGCGAAAGCTGAGTCGAGAAAAGCGTTTGGCAGATGCGAGACATATGAGAAATATTTATGTGATAGAAATCGTGCCAACGATTACTTGACAGAGACTGCAATCGAAAAGAAATTGTATTTCAAGGTTTACTACTATATAATTAAGACATCGTCTTTTCGGCTTGTTGTTCTATGAAATGCGCTGTCTGTGAAGTCGGCTAGACGAGTGCTTGTTTTACCTGGAGGAGAAAGCATTATGAAAAATAATATGGAATTAACCCATACAGTTGATGACAATTATGCATATGGTGAGATGATTAAGAGATTAAGAATCGAGAATGGGCTGACTCAGCTTCAGGTTGCAAAGGAATTAAATGTAACTCCGGGATACATATGCAATGTCGAAAATGGAAGAACATCTATGTCTCTGCGTATGCTTATGTACTATGCGAAGGTTTTAAACAGATCGCTGGATTCTCTTGTTGGCGAACTTGATCCGGACTATGCAGAAACCAGCATTGACAGAGAGATATTGGAAGAGGTATCTAAGCTGGATGTTCAGAGCAAGAAGAAATTATTAAAGACACTAAAGGTTTGGACGAATTAGCATGGGTGATATGGTTAAAAGATTTATTCTTATTGTCGCGGGGGTTCTGCTCTTATTGGGAATTGCCCTTGCTGTTTTTTCTGCACTTTCAGGCAAAAAGGATAATGAAAATGAAGGGTTAAATGTTACAACAGAAGCTGCAACCTTTGTTAGTGCAACGGAGTCAACGACAGAAGTGCTTGATCAGAGTCCGGGAGAGGCGGATTCGGGAAATAAAAAGGAAGCTGCTTCGGATTCGGGCAATATAGATGAGGAGGTTTCGGATTCTGAGAATATAAATGAAGGGGCTTTGGATTCAGAGAACGTAAATGAGGCAGATTTAGATTCAGACAGTATAAATGAAGCTGGTGCAAATCAAACTGGTTCTGTTGAAGGGGATATAACAGATGATACTCAGGTGAGTGACGCGGCTGATGCTGAGGATATAGGAAATGATACAAATGCTTCATCGGGTGGGACTAAAGTATCAACAACATATACTAATCTTTTTGATGGTAGAAATGTAACTGACAGTTCAGCTCCGGTTTTCCTTATTCTTAATAAAAAACCGACAGTCTATAAGGGAGAAGTGTTCAACGTACATGATTTCATAGGTTATGGTGACGATGTAGATAGAAATGTTGATATGGAGGTGACCGGTTTTGTAGATACTGATGAAGTCGGTACACATACCATATCTGTAACACTTACTGATGATGCCGGTCATACTACGAGCGCAAGCTTAAATGTGAATGTAGTTGAAGGTTCTTCCGGTGGAGATGTGGCTGGAAATACAGGAATAAATTATGAGCCATTTGAATCCTTTAGCAGTAATTATAAGGAAACAGGAACAAGTCTGGGTATAGATGTATCCCGCTGGCAGGGGGATATTGATTATGAAAAAGTAAAAGCGTCCGGTGTTGATTTTGTGATTATGCGTATAGGTGGCTATGATGATGGCAGTCATTATACAGACAGATGCTATAAGGCTAATATACAAAATGCCAGGGCTGCAGGGCTTAAGATTGGTATTTACTGGCATGCTGAAGAGAGTACCGAAGAAGAGGTCAAGCAAAGTGTTAAATACATGATGGATGTACTTGGCGGAGAAAAGCTGGATTTTCCGATTGCATATGACTGGGAGGACTTCGCTCACTTTGAGGATTATGGCATGAGTATGTATGATCTGAATGACTGCTATCAGGTATTTGCCGGTGAATGTTCAAAGTACGGATATAATACCTGCCTTTACAGCAGCATGAATTTTCTGAATAATACCTGGTCGCTTAGCGGGGCGGCACTGGGAACTGATATTCCGGTCTGGCTTGCCCACTATACAAGTAATACTTCGTATCAGGGAAAGTATTTTATGTGGCAGCACAGTTCTACAGGATATGTTGATGGAATTAATGGACCTGTGGATCTGAATGTGTTATATCTAAACGAATACTCGCCATCTACTAATGAGTAATATAAGCATTTACATAGTATTATTAGCTCTCTTAGGAGTGCTTTGCTACTAAGGTCAGGATTAGAATTAAGACAAGATGGGTAATCAGAATATGATGAATAGTAAACACAGAAGACTAAATAAGAATAATATAAAAAAACTGTGCTCGCTTGCTATCGTTACTGCGCTGCTGACAGTGTCCGGCTGTGGGGTATCGGTTGATGACAGGGATAAGGCGGGGGAAGTGACGGAAAGAGAGCTGGTTGTGTCTGTTGAGGCGGAGACAGGAGCTTTTTCGGGAAATGCCAAAATTGCATCAGAGCTTTCCGGCTTTTCGGGAGATGGTTATGTTGATGGTCTTCAGGAGGATGGAGATAAGGTTGACATAACTCTGGACATCAAAAAGGAAGGCTTTTATGATCTGGATGTCATCTGCTCAGCTACCGGTGGCTACAAGGAGAATTATATTCTGGTTGATGGAGAAGCTGTGGGTACTATTTCCAGAGACAGGGAGAAGTTTGAAGCAGTAACTGTCCCCAGAGTATATATGTCGATGGGAGAGCATGATGTGTCAATAGAAAAGTACTGGGGATACATGAATATTGATAAGATTGATGTTATGACCAGTCTTCCTTTTGATGAGAGCATATATACAGAGGTTACTCCGGATCTGGTTGATGAAAATGCTTCGCCAAATGCAAAACGTGTCTATAAGTATCTGCTGGATAACTATGGCAAAAATACTATATCGGGGCAGTATTCCAGCGAGGGTGCATTTGGTCATGAGATGGCTGTTATATGGAAGGAGACAGGAAAGTTTCCGGCTATGGTTGGTCTGGATATGATAGAGTATTCGCCTTCAAGAGTTGAAAATGGAAGTATAGGGAACAGCATAGACTGGGCAATAGAGGCATGGGATAACAATTCTCTTGTAACAATGTGCTGGCACTGGAATGCTCCGTCCAAGTATATAACCGGTAACTGGTACAGTGCATTTTATGCTGATTCCACAAATATTAATCTTGATAACATAATGAATGGAAAAGATGAAGAAGGTTATGATCTTCTGGTCAGCGATATGGATGCTATAGCGGGTGAACTGACTAAGCTTAGAGATGCCGATGTTCCTGTACTGTGGAGACCGCTTCACGAGGCAAGTGGCGGCTGGTTCTGGTGGGGTGACTGTAAGCCGGAGTCATATCTTAAGCTATATAATCTGATGTATGATAAGTTTGTAAATGAATATGAACTGCATAATCTGATATGGGTATGGAATGGTCAGGATGCTAAGTGGTATCCGGGTGATGATAAGGTGGATATAATAGGAACTGATATCTATCCGGGAAATCATGTATATACATCGCAGTATCCGAAGTTTATTGAGTGCGTTAATGCACAGCAGGAATATGACGGTGGTACGGATGATACCACCGGAGAAGCAGATCAGGAGAAGGATAAAGATACAAATTCCTCCGGTAAACCCCACAAGATTATAACTCTTTCGGAAAATGGTTGTATTCCGGATCCGGATCTTCTCGTAAGGGACAGGGCGATGTGGAGTTATATCGGAACCTGGAGCGGAGAATTTGTATCTGATAATGGCGGCTTCAATGTTTTTTCAGAAGAATATACAGAAGCTGATATGCTGGCAAAGTTTTATAACCATGAAAATGTTATTACCAGGGATGAGCTGCCCGATCTTAAAACTTACGGAGACTAGATATAGTTCCGCACGTTACAATTTATTTTCAACATAAGATATTATTATGACACTGGATATAAATAGTCTAACCTTTAAAATTACGTTATTAGGAATGATTATAAATTCTTTCAAGATCATTCTATCGGAGATGCTTATGCTGCATTACAGAATCAAGCCATTGGGTGCAGATATTTGTATTTGCAGTTATAATCAGTAAACCTGGCAGTTATATTTCCTGTAGCATACAGTCCCAGCATGACACCGGTAAAGCCGGATGCGACTTCTGAGGACAGATATTTAGTTCTGGCTCTTCCTATGAGCAGCTTTGTTTCGGTTATGCCGTCTTCATTCGTTTTATAGAGGAAGAAAGTATAATACTCTGGTTTTGCTTCGATGGCAAGTCTGTATGCAGGAGAACCGGATGTAAAATGACTGGATGATCTTTCCTTTGCCTGCATGATAGTTTTTGCCTTTTCAAAGCTTATCACAGAGGTAAGCTCCGGGTTAGAGCTATAATGCTCGTCCAATAGTGTTATCCTGTTCTGGATATGCTTTATATCGCCGATACAGAGACGAAGTATCAGATCATAGGTGTAGTGATCATCATATTCAACTCTTTCGATACTGAGGTCGTAGTGCTCGGATTCATCCATATACAGTGTAAGTCCTGCTTCGCTACGAACAGTAGTATTATCTATGTTGGTAGCTCCATGTCCTGTATTCCAGGTATTTCCCTTATGATTAGAAAATGAATCAGATCTTTCCTGACCATCAATCGAAACATGTGCTTCGAGTTTCATGTAGAAGTCTCGCTGACGCATAGCTATAAAAGTTGGCGAGGCAACGCTGTCTAAGGTCACATCTGTTCCATGAAGTGTGAAGGCTTCATTTCCCAGTTCATAGCTTTCCGGTTTCATGTCCCGAAGATAAACCCACTCAATTCCGGGAGTTGTATTCTGAAAGGTATAAGTTAGCGGCTCGTCAAACAGGTCAACTCCGGTTTCTTCTTTTACCTGCTTTTTTCTGGTATATTCAGTATCGACTACTTCCGGGACATTATAATATTTTTCTGCGGTGCCGTCATTTCCGGCTGTGAACCATCCGTCTTCATTAAAGGAGGCAGGTATTAGAAAAACTTCACGACCGAGATGATGGTAAGGCTCCCAGTGACCGATCTGTCTGAAGCCAAGACATAATATAAACCAGGCTCCTTTTGAATTAGCCGAAGAAGCTGAATCAGCCGAAGGAATTACATCCGAAGAAGAAGCTGAACCAGCCGAATAAATTGCATCCGAAGAAGCTGAATCAGAGTTGTCATTAATATATTCCTCCGTAGGCTTCCTGTAATATATCAGATCACCATGACCTATCCCCTGGAAAATATAAGGTGCCTTGTTTCGGTTAGTTAGTACAGGATTATCAGGATATGCTGTATAAGGTCCCCACACATTTTCACTTCTTGCATAGGTTATCATATGACCATATTCTGTTCCGCCTTCTGCAACCATGAGATAGTAGTAGCTTCCAATCTTATATACATGAGGACTCTCTATATATCTTCCGCCGGAACCACTCCATAAAAACTGTTCATCTGAAAGAGGTTTGCCTGTTTCTATGTCGATTTCGCTTTGAACCACCACACCGCATTTGGAATCGGGGTCAGTACCATTGGTTTGCAGATATACTTTTCCATCATCGTCCCAGAATAGGGAGGGATCGATGCCTTTTTGTTCTACATATATTGGGTCTGACCATTCTCCATATATATCATCAGTATAAACATAGAAGTTTTTATCGTTTGAGTTGTCATTTGTGATCATATAGAATCTGTCATTGTGAACTCTGATTGTTGGGGCAAATATACCTCCGGAGCTTCTTATGCCTTTAAGTGAAACCTGAGACTCTCTGGTGAGAACGTGTCCGATCTGTTTCCAGTCGGCAAGATTATCACTTTCAAAAAGCGGAACTCCGGGGAAATACTGAAAAGAACTTGTTACAAGATAATATTTTCCTTTGTAATAGCAAACGCTGGGATCGGGATAAAAGCCCGGAATAACAGGATTTTCATAGATCATAGGTTTATAGTCCTCCGCATATTGTATATAAGCAGTTATATTTTAAATAATGACATATTTTTTTATAAAAAACAAGAAGCCTGCAAGTTTAGTCTTTTTGGATGATGTTAAAATACTGTCTTTATGTTAGATTTTATGTGGTGATTGATGTTTTACTACAAAGATAAATCTGTTTATGTGATTTTAAGACGCGGGTTTGGCAGCTTTTTCAGGGATGAAATTAATGTAGTAAGGGTATTTAAATGATTTTATGATTCTCATTTATATCAGAGTAAATCTGTATAGTGAATCAAAAGGGAGGGCTTTTTTATGAGAAAAAGATTGTTGACCATTTCGCTTGCGACAGCTCTTTGTCTGGCCGGTTTTACTGCCTGTGGAAATACTGATACACAGCAGGAAACTACAGCAGAGACAGAACAGGAAGCTGAAGAAAGTACTGCAGAGAATGCAGAGAATGTAGAGAATACAGAGGAGGCAGATAATAGTACAGAAGGAACTGAGGCTGATGCCGGTGATGATAAAACAGAGGAGGCTTCTACCGATGGAAAGACACTGGATACAACACTCTGGTCACTTTCCTATGATGATTCTGTATGGACCTACGAAGAGGACGATCTGAGGGATGATGAACAGAACTCTACTATAGAGCTTTCTATTCCTGATGGTGATGATGGAAGTCTGGTAACTGCCGAGATTCGTGCGAATATTACAACACCATATTCGTTCAGGGATGATCTTTATACATATGGTATTGACGAGAAAGCATATGTTGAAGGAACTAATCCTGAGGAAAGAGTAACCATTGGTGGTGTTGAACTCATGAAGTATGAGGGTTCCTACTGGGGAAGTGACAGTGTGAGATATTTCAATCGTCTTGAGAGCGCAAATGAGACCATAAGCGTCCGTATAGTCGGTGATGTGGAAAATGCTGCTGTTCAGGAGCTTATTGATGGAATAACATTTAATGTTACAGATGTTGGAAATGAAGACGGTCCATGGTACTGGGAGGGCGAGCCTTTTGATGTCGGTGACCTGAGTGCTACAGTGGGAAGTGCGACTATCAATACCTCATTCCTCAAGATGGAGGAGCCTTATATCACACACGAAACCTTCAATCAGAGGATATGTACTGTAGATAACAAGATGTATATTCTTCTCGATGATAATCTTAGGGTTTATAGTATCGGAGATGGAACACTTACATTTGATACCGAATATACACTTGATAATAAGTATTCTACACTTATGAGCACAACTGACGGACGTATATTTATGTCAGGCTTTAGCAAGGGGCTTATAGAGTGGAAGGATGGAGAAGTAGTTAACTCGTATTCAGGTTCTGAGATTAAGTATGTTGAGGTGGCTCCTGATGGTTCCTTTGGAATATCTTATTTCACATCCGGAAGTGACTGCTACAAGATAACCTTCAGTGACGGAAGCTATACTGCTGAACCGCTTGCCTTCAAAGAGATTGATACCATACAGCATATGAATGTAAATAATAATCATATCTTTGTCTGTGGATCTTCTGCAGAAGGCGAGGACGGACATCAGGTTGTCGTATATGATACAAATGGAAATATGGAGCTGAATCTCAAGGAAGAAGGCGAGAACATTGGTCTCGGCAGTGTTACATATGTATTTGAAACAGACAACTACTATGTAGGTATGGATGGAAATATGCGTACTATACCTGTATGGTCAAAGGATGGTACATATCAGGGCAGAGTAGAGGACAGTGATCTTTTCGGAACAGGTTATCCATGGTTCTGTGGAAGTACAGTGGCGGCTGATGGTACATGCTATACCGTAATTACGGATGAACGCCCTGATAAATCTGCTGATGAGGTTCTGGTATTCAAGATGTCAGGTTTTTAAAGGCTTCAAATAATCAGTGGGATTATAAAAGAATTAATTAGTGAAGTTAGAAAATATAAAAGAATTAGTGAAGTTAAATATATAGTTAATGCTTGCTGTTAACAACAAAGTGCCGTGGGTGAAAGCCTGCGGCATTTTTGTATTAACAAAAAATAAATAAAACCTGTTGACAAATACTTAAACATGAAGTAAAATTTACTTAAATTATTACAAAATTTAAGTAAAAATTTGCGGATTTGAGCATCATTGCTTTTAAATTAAACCCTCCTGAGCAATGATGCTCAAATTGTTTGGTAGATATTTATTTTTTTTATAATAAAGGTGTCGGAAACATGGATTTATTGTTATAATCATTATGTATGAGCTTATGCTTAGAACTATGGATTTGGGAGGTTTTAACTATGGCAAAATGGATAATGGTTGTAGATGATGATACAGCTAATCTTCAGATGGCTGGACATATACTTAGTAAGAATAATATGAGAGTGACGGCACTTAAGTCCGGTCGTGCACTTCTTGATTACGTAGATAAAAATGGAACACCGGATCTTATTCTTCTGGATATCAAGATGCCTGTTATGGATGGGTTTGATACTCTTGCTAACCTAAGAGAGCTGGAGAAGGAAAAGGGATTACCTGAGACACCGGTTATCTTTCTTACAGCGGATGAAAATACAGGAACTGAGACCAGAGGATTTGAGGTTGGAGTTTCAGACTTCATCAGAAAGCCATTTAATCCGGATGTGCTGCTTCGCCGTATAAATAATGTTATATCCATGTCAAGCGAGATGCAGTCTCTTAAGAATCAGGCTACTCTTGATAAGCTCACCGGATTTCTTAACAAGGCGGCAACCGGTGTGGAATTATCAGCCATGTGTATCGGCGAGACAGGATGTCTTATGATGATAGATCTGGATTCCTTTAAGCTGGTAAATGATATATATGGTCATGAGATGGGTGATAAGGTACTTATATCCTTTGCGAATATCATCAGAGAAAGCGTTCCTGCAAAAAGTAAGATGGGAAGAATCGGAGGAGATGAGTTTACAGCCTTCTGCTACGGAATGACCTCTGATGAGGGTGTTGCTGATGTGGTAAAACAGCTTAATGAGAAGCTGGTTGCATCTGCCAAGGAACTCATGGGTGACGATATGCAGATACCGCTTGGGGCATCAGTCGGCGCAGTATATGTACCTAAATATGGTAATGATTATACATCTCTTCTCAAGCTTGCAGATAAATGTCTATATAAGGTTAAAAAGAATGGCAAGCATGGCTATGAGACATATAATTCCAATTCCTTTACAGAGGAAGAGGTTGCCTCTCAGGTTATGAATATCAGGGATCTGTCAGAGATTCTGGGCGAAAGATCTATTCCGAGTGTAGCACTACAGTTGGATATGGATGCATTTTCCTATGTATATAGATATGTAATAAGATACATAGCCCGTCATAATGTTAATGCCTGCAAGATACTTTATACACTTAACAGTCCGGAGGGCGAAAGTGAGGAGGTATATAGAGAAGCCTGCGATGAATTCGGTAATCATATAGTAAGATGTCTTAGAAAATCTGATATTACAACCAGATGCAGATATAACCAGTACTATGTCTTCTGTACTGATATCAGGGAAGAGTTTACCTCCAAGGTTATCAACAATATAGTCGATTCCTGGAAGGAAAAGCATGGTGAGAATCTTGTCATCTCTGTAGAGAGTGAATTTGTAAGAAGCGAGGTTGGTTCCACTCTTATTACAGAGGATAAGCATGTGGTGGTGGTTGATGATGAGGAGGCAAATCTTAAGCAGACAGAAACTATTCTGAAGGGAGCAGGCTATAGAGTTACCACCCTAACATCAGGTATCGAGCTGATCAATTATCTTCAGGAAAATGAAGAGCTTCCGGATCTGGTACTTCTGGATAAGTTTATGCCGGAAATGGACGGATATGAAACCTACAGAAGGATAAAGGAAATGGGTGGAGACGTCAGCAGAATATCTGTTATATATCTTACCTCGGATGAGACAAGCGAATCTGAAGCAGAGGGGCTTTCTCTCGGAGCGATGGATATCATCATTAAGCCCTTCCTTCCTGAAGTTTTGCTGCTTCGTGTAAATCATATAATGGAGCTGGTGCTTCTCAGGAAGAGATTCCATAAGGTTCTTAAGGTCTAGTGAAGGAGAATTATGATGGGTGAAATACATAACAGAAAAGAGATATATGAAGCGTCGCATCTGGTAATTCTTATCAGCTTTACGGCATTTTCGGCTATTCATGTGCTTGAGATATTTTTTCTTGATTGGGATAAATGGCCTATATTTATTATCGTATGTGGTGTGGCAGTCAGTTGGTGGCTTCATATCCGGAATACTGTTTCTGATTATATGAGGATGTGGTTTTATTCATCGATGATGATGTGTACATTTTTTATCTATGCTATCCATGATACGAGCACATTTGATCTTGCTGTTGTAATGTCGGCATCAATCATGCTGTTTACCATTACAGGTATTAAAGGGCTGATAACACTTTGTCAGATTACTTATTATATATCCATGGTATATGATGTTATTAAGCTTTACAGAAATGGTGTGGAGTTTGATACACTTGTTATAAGTCGTATCCTGTTACATTTTGCAATGATAACGATGCTTGCTTGGTTCGCAAAAAATATTATAGATAAGTGGTCGATGCTTTTGGAAAAATCAGAGGATGAGATTACTGAACTGACAGAGTCAACTGACAGATTGAATGACTTTCTGGCAAATGTATCACATGAGCTTCGTACTCCTGTAAATGCGGTAATAGGTCTTTCCGGAATATGTATCGACAAGGAACAGAGTGAAGATATAAAAAGTGATCTGATTTCTATCAGAAGCGCCGGAAGAAAGGTGGCTGAACAGATAGGTGATATACTGGATTACTCGGAAATCGACAGGGGCAGGATAGTAAAAAACAGTGAAGATTATATGGTTTCATCCATGGTAAATGATATCGTGAATGATGTCAGGGAATATATGAAGGATGAGGTTGAGCTTGTTCTTGATATAGCACCTTCCATTCCTGCTGTAATGAACAGCGATGTATCTAAGATAAAGAAGATTCTCAAAGCCCTCATTTCAAATGGTCTGAAATATACTCGTGAGGGCGGAGTATATGTGAAGATTGATTCCGAAAAACATGAATATGGTGTAAATCTCAGAATAGTTGTTTCAGATACCGGTATAGGTATGACTGAAGAGGAACTGAGTAAGATATATGAGAGATATTATCAGTCTGATTCAAGCAGGACCAGATCCAGTGGTGGACTGGGACTGGGACTTGGAATAGTGCTGGGCTTTGTTTCTCTGCTTGGTGGCTTTGTAACTATTTCCAGCAGGGTAGATGAAGGAACTACCGTAAGAGTGAGTATTCCGCAAAGAGTTATAGATGATAAGAACTGTATGTCATTTGAAGAGCCGGATAAGCTTACTATAGGTTCCTTCCTTCACTTTGATAAGTTCAGTAGTCCTAAGGTAAGGGAATACTATAATAATGCTCTTGTTACAATGATGAGAGGCCTTCAGGTTCAGATGCACAGAGTAGATACTGTGGAGAATCTGAAGAATCTGGTGGGCGCAGTGAATCTTACTCATCTTTTTGTAGGTCAGGAGGAATATCTGGAGAATAGAAGTTATATAGAATCTCTGGCAGATGAGATCCTTGTGGTGGTTGTCGCAAATCCCGGTTTTAAATTGCCTTCCGTATCAAAGGCAAAGGTTCTGGAGAAGCCTTTCTATGGAATACCTGTAGTGACCATGCTTAAGACAAGTGTCGGAAAGAGGGATGTTACATTTAAGAGGATGAGGCTTGAAGGCGTTAAGGCTCTTGTGGTTGACGATGAGCCGATGAATCTTATAGTTGCAAAGAGCATTTTCGGCAGATATGGCATGAAGGTTGTTACGGCTGCGTCCGGACAGGAATCCATAGATATCTCAAGAGCTCAGGAATTTGATATTATTTTCATGGATCATATGATGGGCGGTATGGACGGAGTTGAGGCTATGAAAAGGATTCGTGCAGATGTTTCGGGACATGGACAGAATATTCCTATTATAGCTCTTACTGCCAATGCTATGAGTTCTGCTAAGCAGATGTTTATGGCTGAAGGCTTTGATGGTTTTGTAAGTAAACCTATCGAGCTGGAGGAGCTGGAAAGGGTTATAAGGAAGGTACTTCCAAACAGTATGATTACATATGTGGATGATACAGAAGATTCTGGCCATGGTGATGCTGATTCAGACGATACTCAGTCTGACGCTGGTTCTGATGCAGATTCTGATGCAGATTCTGATTCAGATTCTGATGCAGATCAGGTCGATACTAGTGCTGTTTCTAATCAGACTGATGCTGGTGCTTCTACTGATAAGGAATCATCGGACATAGCATGTGGTTTGTCATATGTTGATATGCTGAAACAGTTGAATATTGATACAGATACGGGACTTGGTTACTGTGCAGGTGATGATGAATTCTATAAGGTGATACTGGAACAGTTTGCATCTGAAGTGGATGAGAAGACCAGAGATATGTATAAATATATTGCAAATAAGGATTTTAAACAATACGAGATCATTATTCATGCTGTAAAGAGTACATCTAAGATGATCGGTGTTATGGATCTTTCTGATGCTGCACTAAAGCTTGAAAAGGCTGCGAGTGGGGGAGATGCTGAGTATATTCTGGCTCATCATCAGGATACAATGAAAAGATATAATGAGGTCTGTGATGGAATATATGCAGCACTTGGGAAAAAGAGACCTGCTGCTGTCGGAGACGACGAAGTGATGGAGTTCGGAGCCGGGGACGATGAAGTGATGGAGTTCGGAGCCGGAGACAACGAAGTGATGGAGTTCGGAGCCGGAGACAACGAAGTGATGGAGTTCGGAGCCGGAGATGACGAGGTAATGGAATTCGGCCCTGATAATAATGAAGAACCCGGTAATGATGAGGTTATGGATTTTTCACCTGTTACGGAGGAATCATGAATATAAAGAATTTACTGAGTAAGATATATGATGATGAGATAGACCTGAAAGAAAGACTATTTGTCTTTAATATCCTTGGCATAGTGATTATTCTTGGTATAACTACTCTGGAGATATTATTTACAAGTAGTATGTTTATGATAGCGATTGCAACTATTGGTTTCGTTCTGCTTATAATTATTATTTCTGCTATATGTGTAAGGAAAGGCAGAATAAGGCTGGGGGCTCTTGCTGTGACCGCCCTCATGAGTTTTGTGTATTTTCCGATAACATTTGTTAATAGTGGTGGTATAAAGGGGGCAGGTCCGGTATGGTTCGTATTTAACATCCTGCTGATAGCACTTATTCTGAATGACAGGGACAGAGCGTTAATGACATTACTGGAGGATATAGTATTTGCTATATGCTGCTATGTTGCATATAAGCATCCTGAACTGTTTCCTTCCTATAGCAGTGCAATATCATTTGTCTATTCATTTACTGCCGTTTTTCTTATAAGCGTTTCTATCAGTATAATGCTTGCATTTGAGAAAAAGCTCTATCTTCATTCAAATGAAAAGGCTCAGAAACAGACTGAGGAAATCGAAGCTTTAAATGCTTCACAAAACCGTTTCTTTTCAAGCATGAGTCATGAGATACGTACTCCGATCAATACCATTATTTGCCGATCAGCTTATGTTTGCTAACAATGTCATATATATTTCCATATCAAGTGATGTACAGAACAGTGGCTATCCGAATGCTTCCCTGGCGGCGGATTCCTTTGAAAATGTAACTGTAGTTGACAGCAGACATCTGTCCAGCGGTGAAGGAATCATGGCTATAATTGCCTCCAGAATGGCTGATGCCGGGATGGGAGTTGAAGAGATTGTTATGAGGCTGGAGAAGTTCAAGAAGAGGATTCATACCAGCTTCATAGTGGATAATCTGGATTATCTGTCCAGAGCCGGTCAGGTCAGTCAGAACAGAGCCAGCCTTATTAAAGCCTTTCAGGCAAGAACAATGCTCTCCATGAAGGATGGAAAGATGAAAGTTTCCGAAATATATTTTGGAAACAGAAGGAAAACCTGGAAGAAATATATTGATAAGGCGCTTTCGTCACCAAATATTGACAAAACAGTTTTATTTATCACTTACGTGGGGCTTTCCATGAAGGAACTGGAGTGGATAAGAGAAAGAATAGAGAAGAAAGTACATTTTGAAAATATATATTTCCAGAAGGCAAATGCTGCTATAGCTGTAAACTGCGGTCCTGGAACCTTCGGACTACTTATGACAGAATATGTTTAGACAAAGGAATGAAAAACTATGAATAAAGTTTTTTGCAAAGGTTACACCTGGGGATTTTTTAGCGGAGATGGAGAAATGCTCACTCCTGCAGCAGAAAAGTCGATGAAGAGACTTGCTTCAAATGGTCTGGACTGGATATGTATAACGGTGAATGCATGGCAGCAGACCTACTATAGTACCGAGATATTTGCCGTTTATGGAAGAACCCAGTCGGATCTGGAAATAGTTCATGCTATTAAGATGGCGAAGTCACTTGGACTAAAGGTGTGCCTTAAACCTATGGTGAACTGTCTGGACAATGTATGGCGCGCGAGGATAGATTTTCCTCGTGAAGAAAATGGAGTTGATTACTGGAAGAAGTGGTTTGAATCCTATAATCGTTTCATGCTTCATTATGCAAGGCTGGCGGAGACATATGAATGTGAGATGTTATGTACAGGTTGTGAGATGTTTGGAATGGACAAACAGTCAGACCATTGCAGAGAGCTGATACGTAATGTACGGGATTCCTACTCAGGACTGATCATGCACAATATTAATCATGGTGATGAGATGAGATTTGACTGGCTTGGAGATGTAGATATTATTGGTATCAGTGGTTATTATCCGGTTACTACTAAGACAGAGCGTGGCAGAGAGGTTATGCTTGAAAACTGGAAGAAGGTAGTTGCAGAAGTGGAGGAGTGTCATAAGCATTATAACCGTCCTGTTATGTTTGCAGAGATAGGAGTGAGAAATGAGAGGGGCTGTTCCATGTATCCCTGGGATTTCCATGACAGACCTGAGGTTCCTATTGATGAAGATGAGCAGGCAGACTTTTATGATACAGTAATGGAGGCTACCTGGGAGCTTCCGTGGTTCAGCGGATATTTCTGGTGGGACTGGAAGGTGGTTCTTCCTGATGAAGAGAGTATGAAGAATAACAGGGGCTTTACTGTATATGGCAAGAAGGCTGAGAAGGTGCTGAAAAAGTGGTACACCAGATAGAAAAAAAGTAAAAGGAGTAAAAGGAAATGGTTAAACTTGCTGACAGATATTATATAGAAAATGAAAAATATGAGAGAATAATATCCAGAAAGAATGTTGTTTCGGATATCTACAATGGCATATATGACAGGTATTTGTATCCTGTGCTTAGCGCTAGACATATTCCGCTTGAATGGAAATATGACTTGAATCCTGAAACCAATCCTTATTTTATGGAAAGACTTGGCGTGAATGCGGTATTTAATGCTGGAGCGATATATAAGGATGGTAAGTATTATCTGGTGGCAAGGATAGAAGGAAATGACAGGAAGTCCTTCTTTGGTGTTGCAGAAAGCGACAGTCCTGTAGATGGCTTCAGATTCCATGAGCTGCCTGTTCTTCTTCCGGACAGCTATAAAGATGAGACAAATGTATATGATATGCGTCTCACTGCCCATGAGGATGGCTGGATATATGGTGTATTCTGTTCAGAAAGTAAGGATACTACTTCTTCGGATCTATCTGCTGCTGTGGCTGCTGCAGGTATAGTAAGAACCAAGGATATGGTAAACTGGGAGAGACTGGACAATCTTATTACCAAGAGATCGCCCCAGCAGAGAAATGTAGTTCTTTATCCTGAATTTGTAGATGGCAAATATGCATTTTACACCAGACCTATGGATGACTTTATTGATACAGGCTCAGGCGGAGGAATAGGCTTTGGGCTTTCAGAGTCTATAGAGCATGCAGTGATAGATGAGGAAATCATTACCAGCAGGCGTAAGTATCATACCATTACAGAGGCAAAGAATGGTGCGGGGGCTACACCAATAAAGACGGATAAGGGCTATATTCATATAGCTCATGGTGTCAGAAATACTGCAGCAGGGCTTCGCTATGTTATCTATGCCTTTGCAACAGCACTGGATGATCCTACCAGGGTTATAGCTGAACCTTCGGGATTCCTTATTGCTCCTAAAGGCAGGGAGAGAGTTGGTGATGTATCAAATGTTGTATTTACAAATGGAGCGGTAGTAAATGAAAAGGGCGAGGTATATATCTATTATGCTTCTTCGGATACCAGACTTCATGTAGCAGGAACAACTATCGATAAGCTGATAGACTACGTATTTAATACTCCTTCAGATCCGGGAAGATCTGTAGATTGTGTTAAGCAGAGGATAGAGCTTATCCAGAAAAATATTTTACTTAAAAAGTGAAAAGTTTAGCTAATAAATCGTGACAAAAGTAAATTTAAGTAGTATAGTAGGTAGTGTGTACAGCGTGCTGTACCGCTACCTTTTTGCTGTCTGGGAGGTTTGGATTGAAAAAGAAGATTCTAAGTATATTAATGGCTGTTACCCTGTCGGTTTCTATTATCGGGTGCTCAGCAGCCGGAAATATTGATACCGGTTCTGGAAATGAAAGTGCTGCCATCGCTTCTGAATCGGGAGCTGGTGAGGCTGATGAAAAAACTGATATAGCTGACGGTACAGAGGAGACAACAGAGACGGCTTATGTTATTCCGGATGTTACAATGGAGGAATATACTATTCCCGATAATGAAAGCTTTGAATTTGTAAAAAATATGAAGATAGGTATGAGTCTGGGAAATACCTTCGATGCATATAATGACGGTGGTTCTCTGAAAAATCATATGGATTCGGAGACCTGCTGGCAGGGAGTACCGACCACAGAGAAGATAATACAGGATATACATGACGCCGGTTTTGAGACTCTCAGGCTTCCTATAACCTGGCATAATCATTTTAGTGATGATGACTATACCATCAGTGAAGACTGGATGGCGAGAGTACACGAGGTGGTTGACTGGGCGATAAATGACGGAATGTATGTGATCATTAATATCCATCATGATAATCATCCGCAAGCTGACTGCTTCTATCCGGACTCTGAGCATCTTGATCAGTCGAAACATTATATCGAAAGAATATGGGAACAGCTTTCGGAGGAATATAAAGATTATGATGAGAAGCTTATATTTGAATCCATGAATGAGCCAAGGCTTGTGGGCTCGGATTATGAATGGTGGATAAATAATGCTTCTTCGGATTGCAAGGATGCTATAGCCTGCATCAATACTCTCAATCAGACTTTTGTTGATACTGTCCGTGCATCAGGTGGAAACAATGCCACTCGTTATCTGATGTGTCCGGGATATGATGCGTCAGCGGATGGTGCACTGAACAGCGGCTATCAGCTTCCGACAGATATAGAGGGAAATGATACAAAGATATTTGTATCGGTTCATGCTTATACGCCGTATGATTTTGCTCTTGATATTAAGGGGAAGTCACATTTTGATGCTTCTAAGAAGAACTATACAAATGATATAGATTCATTTATGGATAAGCTTTATAAGAAGTTTATTTCCCAGGGTACTCCGGTAGTAATCGGTGAATTTGGTGCTCTGGCGAAGCTGAATGTAAAGAAGGAACAGAATGTACAGGACAGGGTTGACTACGCAGCCTACTATATAGCTGCTGCCAGAGCGAGAGGGATGACCTGTCTCTGGTGGGATAATAATGCATTTACAGGAGACGGAGAAAACTTTGGACTTTATTACAGAACAGGCGGTTACTTTATATTTGAAGATATAGTGGATGCGCTGATGAAATATGCGGAGTGACAGCCACGGGTAGTAAAAAATGAAAATAAATAATGGAGGTTTGCTATGCCACAGAATAAGAAGGTTACGATGAAAGATATTGCTGAGAAGCTGGATGTGAGTATTGTTACTGTGTCCAAGGCTCTTGCAGGAAAAGAAGGGGTGGGAGATAAGCTGAGAGAAGAGATAAAGGAAGTTGCTACTCAGCTTGGTTATGTTTTTAAGAAGAATACAGATGCAGAACTGGTAAATAAGAATATCGGTGTACTTATTGCTGAGAGATTCGTGGGAGATGAATCCTTTTATCTTTCTGTATATCAGAAGCTGCTGCTGGAAATGACTCAGAGAGGCATGATAGGTATTCTGGAGGTCATTAGAACGGATGATGAAAATGAGGGCAATCTGCCAAGTCTTATATCACTCAGTACAGTGGAGCATCTTATAGTGCTTGGAGAGATGAAAAGACCTTTTCTGGAAAGTCTTGAGAAAAGCGGGAAAAATGTAATCCTGTTTGATTTTGAAAATGAGGACTTTGATTTTGATGCGGTTGTAGGAGATAACGTAAATGGCGGATATCTCATGACCAGATATTTATATAAGCAGGGAATAACAGATCTGGCATTTGTAGGTAATTATAAGAGCACCAGAAGTATTCTGGACAGATATCTCGGTTTCAGAAAGTATCTCATAATGAAGGATGAGAAATTTGATGAGAAGAATGTCATTATGGACAGACTCGATGATGGTCTTCATATAGATATTGTTCTTCCGAAGAGAATGCCGCAGGGCTTCGTATGTAACTGTGATATATCTGCCGTTAAGCTGATCAAGGCTCTTGAGGAAAAGGGCTACAGAGTACCGGAGGATGTGGCAGTAGTGGGATATGACGATTTTGCCGGTGCGTCGAATGAGAATATAGGTCTTACAACCTACAGGGTAAATACAGAGGAAATGATATATCAATGTATCAATATCATAGAACAGCGTCTCCAGAATCCGGACTACAGACATGGAACCTCTGTCTCCTATGGAAGACTGATAGAGAGAAAGACCGGACTCAGAAATGGGAAACCAAGATCATAAGACCAGACTTTAGAATAGAAAACCAAGGACGTAAAAATGGGAAAAGCAATACTTACAATAGATGATATACCACAGAAGGTTACGAAGCCGATTATAGATTATCTTGAAGAGAAGCATATTCCGGTAGTTATGTTTGTGGTAGGGGAAAATGCAGTAAAGGATATGGAGACTCTGGTTTATGCTATAAAGCATGGTGTCATTCTTGGAAATCATTCCTATTCTCATCCGTTTTTCAGCCGGATATCTATGGAGGAATGTATAGAGGAAATCACTAAAACGGAAAAGATAATCGAAGAGGCTTATGCCATGGCAGGGGTAGAAAGACCGGCAAAGCTTTTTAGATTTCCCTATATAGATAAGGGGGCAGAAAAAAAGAATGAACTGCAGAAATATCTGAAGAAGTCAGGCTATCAGAGGATAGATGATTCGGGAGTAGAAGCTCTTCCTTATCACGAAGCCGGATGGGACAGAGATTATGATATTACCTGTTCCTATGACTGTCAGGAATATAATATTCCCCAGAAGCTTTCTACTATGGAAGATATCATGAAGCGTCTGGAGGAGGGGGATACAGGTAATGGTTCCAATGCCTTATATGATACCGGAACCAATATAATACTTCTTCATTCCCATGACGATACAGATAATATGGTAAAGGATTACTATAAGCAGATACTTGGCAGAATGCTGGATGCCGGAGTGGAATTTATAGCTCCTACTATTATAGAACCGGAATTTTGATAAAATGTATCTGGTTTACATAATCCATAGATTGACAGCAATTTTTATAAAATAGATGTAAAAGAATGTTGAAATGTCATGGTTTAGGTAAAACAGAGCAAAAATTTAAGTAAATTATTTCTTGTTGTTATGTAAACCAAGGCTGGCTAATAATCATAAAAAATACAATTCAAAGGTAAATAATACCAAAAAATAATTGTAATAATGGCATGGTTATGGTATATTTAACCATAGGATTTAAGAGAAAAAAGAAAAAATAACCAAATGCGTGATTTTTCAAGTAAAAATTTAACTAAAAAAACCGATAAAAATAATAGTGAAACCCCGGATGCCGGAAAGAAGAGAAGACCTATACTTGATGTGGATGGCCCGGTAATGACATTTCTTACCAAGACCGGTGAGATGATCATACTTAGTATAGTATTTCTGGCATTATGTATTCCGGTAATAACAATCGGTGCTTCCTGTTCTGCCCTGTATTTTGCAGTCGTGAAGAATATAAGGCATAGCAGAGGATATCCGGTTCAGGAATTCTGGAAATGCTTCAAGAGAACCTTTAAAAACTCGACCTTTGTTACTCTTGTACTTATGGTTGTGGCTGCAGCTATGTATATGCTGATCAGAGCTGCAGTATCAATGGAAAGTACACAGGGGAGCTTTCTGCTCAGGGTTTATACGGTTCTTTTGGTAGTAGTGGCAGGAGTTACCTTATATGTATTTCCGGTTATATCAAGATTCAGTGTGTCAGCGGGAGAGTGCGTTGGTCTGGCATTTCTGATGGCGGGAAGAGGGATAGGCTATACTGTGCTGATGCTGCTTATGGCAGGCGGGCTTATCTATCTATATATCTATTACATACCACTACTTACGATACTTTTGCTTCCATCTCTCTGGACGCTCATAAGCAGCTTTATGATAGAACGGGTGATGCGGCGGTATATGCCGGAGCCTGGAGAAAATGATGAAATGAGATGGTACTACGAGTAATTGATAAAGTACTGTGAATAATAGATATGGTGTCGCGAATAATAGGAATGGTACTGTGAATAATTGAAATAGTACTGTGAATAATAGAGAAGGTGCTGCGAATAATAGGAATGGTGCTTTGAATAATAGATATGGTGCTGTGAAGAATCGAAATGGTACTATGAGTAAGTATAATGATTCCTGGAGGGATTCATAATGAGTCTATGTAAATTACTCACTGAGATTATGAATAATAAACAGAAGAAAAACAGGGCTATGGCAGGTGTTCTTGCTATAGGCCTTACGCTTGGAGCATTCGGAATAATGCCTGTAAGAGCATCTGTTCTGTCCGGTGACGAGGCAAGTGAGATTGCCGGATCATTTGCAGAAACAGGTAATGGTTATTCGGATTATCTTGCATCACATACAGATGCAGTTTATCCCGAAGAGGTTATAGAGATTCCGGGCTCCTCTTTTTCTGCCTACCTGGAAGGTAATAATGAGGTTCAGCCTGAGATTTATGAGAACTACGAAGGCTATGATCAGGATGCAGTACTTACTACAGAAAATGGTCTTATAGAATATGAATTTGAAGTAGAAAAGGAAGGTTTTTATGAGCTTGGTATAGAGTATTATCCTGTAGAGGGTAAGAACTCTGAGATTCAGAGAAGCTTTTTTCTGGACGGAGAGCTGCCCTATAGTGAGCTTGCGATAATTGAGTTCTCCCGTATATGGACAACTGATATTGCCAGAGACTCCTTTGCTGCAGGGGAAACCAGTATTAAATGGAATAAGGACAATCAGGGAAATGACATGAAGCCTACCTCAGTGGAGATTCCACAGTGGGTAAGCTCAAAGCTGTATGACAATAATGGTTATATCACTGAGCCTCTATGCTTCTACCTGACACCCGGAAAGCATACACTTACAATAAATTCCAGAAGAGAGCCCATGCTTATCGGAAAGCTTATCTTTGAAAACAGCAGGAAGCTTGTAAGCTATGAGGAGCAGAAGGCAGAGTGGGATAAATCGGGTGCTTCTGATACAAGCGGAGTCAGTATATGTATAGAGGGAGAGGATGCTGTAAAAACCTCTTCGCAGATGCTGTATCCAAAGCAGGATCAGTCCTCTCCGGCACTTAGTCCTGCAAGTCCAAAGGAGCTGCTCAACAATACAATAGGTGGTCAGAGCTGGAGCAAATCCGGTCAGTGGATAGAATGGAGCTTTGAGGTTCCGGAGGATGGTTATTACGAGATATCCCTGTTTGATAAGCAGAACTTCATGCGTGGTATCTACGTATCCAGAAAGATCTTTATAGATGGCGTTGTTCCATTTGAAGAGATGAACAGCTATGGCTTCTATTATTCCTCCTCCTGGAGACTGGATACTCTTTCGGATGAAGGCGGAAATCCTTACAAGTTCTATCTTACAAAGGGTTCTCATACTATCCGTATGCAGGTGGTTCTGGGTGAATTTTCAGAGGTTATCGCTGATGTTCAGGATTCGGTAAGTAAGTTAAATGCTATCTATCGTAAGGTTATCAGAATAATCGGTGTATCTCCTGATACCTACCGCGATTATCAGATAGAGGCTTCTCTTCCGAATATAGTTGCTGATATGCATGATGTAAGAGATGAACTGGATGGAGCTATAAACCAGCTCAGAAGTGCCGTTGGTCATACATCTGACAAAGAGACAGTTCTTATCACCATGAGAGATCAGCTTGATTATCTTATAGAGGATGTGGAGCATTTTGTGCGTGTCATAAGCACCTACAAGACAAATGTACGTGCCTGCGGTACCTGGATAACTCAGGTTATCAGCCAGCCGCTTCAGATAGACAGACTCTTTATCACCTCCTCAGCAAGTGATATAAAGATAGAGAATAATGGTGTGCTTAGTAATATAACCAATGAGATGAAGAGACTTGGATATTCCTTTACCATAGATTACAACTCACTGGGTTCTACAGGCGAAGAGGATTCTGATAATCCGACCATCACATTATGGATAGGAACAGGACGTGATCAGGCAAATGTTATCAGAGCCCTGATAGATGAATCCTTTACCAGTGAATATGGTATCAATGTCAATGTTCAGCTTGTTGATATGAATACACTTCTTCGTGCTGAGCTGGCAGGAGAAGGCCCTGATGTTGCCATTCAGGTTGCAAATACAAATGGTATAGCGGGTGCGGTTCTGAATACAGGTAACGATACTCCTGTAAATTATGGACTTAGAAATGCAGTTCTCGATCTGAGCCAGTTTGAGGATGTGGAGGAGGTTAAGTCGAGATTCTATCCAAGTGCTTATGAGGCATTTACATTTGACGGCTCTCTGTATGCACTTCCGGAAACACAGACCTTCCCGGTAATGTTCTATCGTAAGGATATCCTTGCAGAGCTTGGAATAGAGGTTCCGAATACCTGGGACGATGTAAAGGTAATAATGTCAATCCTTTCCAAGAACCAGATGGAATTCGGTATGCTTCCAAGTGAACAGATATATGCAATGCTTCTGTATCAGAATGGAGGAGAGTATTACAACGAGGGTGGTATATCCTCAGCTCTTGATTCGGATATAGCTGTAAATACCTTTAAGCAGTATTGTGAATACTATACAGATTATGGACTGGACAAGACTACCTCGGTGGAAGAAAGATTCCGTACAGGCGAGTGTCCGATCATAATCGGTGACTATACTATATACAACAACCTTGAGGTTTCTGCGCCTGATATCGCAGGACTTTGGGACTTTACCATGGTTCCGGGAACTGTCAAGGAGGATGGAAGTGTGGATCATTCCGTAGGATGTACCGGACTTGCCAGCATGATCATGTCAGATACCGAGTATCCAGAGGAATGCTGGGAGTTCCTGAAGTGGTGGACAAGTGCAGATGTCCAGACACTTTATGATAGAGAGATGGAAAGTCTGATGGGTTCGGCAGCCAGAGTTGCTACAGCCAATATAGATGCTTTTGAGAGAATGCCCTGGCCAGTTGATACCTACGAGAATCTCAGCAAGGCATTTACCTGGGTAGATGGTATTCCGCAGGTTCCGGGTGGATATTATTCCTGGAGAAATGTAAATAATGCCTTCTATACAGTAACTACAGAAACAGACACAGCCTCTCCGAGAGAAGAGCTGATGGATAAGGTTCTGTATATAAATGATGAGATAAGATATAAAAGAATAGAATTTGGACTTCCGGTTGAGGAAGAATAATGCCGGAAAGGAGGTGGACACTCTTGGGAAAAGC
>DGRT01000088.1 GCA_002391105.1 Lachnospiraceae bacterium UBA4381
TTTGATGCAAATGTTTCAATGTACAAAACTTATTTAGAGACACTCATATATCCGGTTTCTGTGATAAAGATAGTAATGCTTATAGTTATTAGTTACGCGCTCTCGCTCCTGCTCCTCAGGGGTAAGATAGGAAAAGTTGACCTTATTGAGAGTCTGAAGGATAATAGGGAATAAGGTTGAAAATAAATTTGCCTGGTTCAAGGTCTGCTGTCCATGGATGATATGGTTGATGATTAAGGGCGATAGTGGTAATATTAATAAATACAGTGGTTATTGGTAGAAAGCAGGTAAATATTAAAGAAGAAGAAAATGAATATAGGAAGAGAATACAGTAAACAGTTTATAGAACAATTAACAAATGATGAAAGGCGAAAGAATATACAGTTTCTTTGCCTTTTTTCGTTGCTTACTGTTGTGTCCGGATATATGACCATTATGAACATTATAACTCATAAGGGGAATCTTACATGGGCTACATTTATTTTCACGATTCTGTGTATTTCCAATACAATGATGATCCGAAGCGGTAAAAAACAACTTTGTCAGATCGCCGGTAAGATATTTATGGTCGAGATAATAACTCTCTTCACATACTTCATTATTTCCGGTAATCCGGAAGGCTTTTCGGCAATCTGGATATGTATGCTCCCATTCTGTGGAATGCTTATATACGGCAGAAGAACCACCACCATGCTGTGTGCGATAATGCTGATGATTCTTTTGTTTTTCTTTCAGACTCCTTACGGAATACAAATGCTAAGATATAATTATACAGCTTCATTCAAAATGAGATTCCCAGTGCTTTTCATAGCATTTTTCCTGCTGGCGTATTTTTTGGAAACCATAAGAATGGTTACTCAGAAGGAACTGGATAATCTCAGGAATACTTACAAGAATTTGTATTCTCATGACAGTCTGACCGGACTCCTTAACCGTAGCGGACTTATCGAGCTGGAAACAAAGGTTAAACCAGGTAAAGAGCAGACCGTTCTAATGATGGATATAGATTATTTTAAGAAGGTAAATGATACTTACGGACATGGAGTAGGTGACGTGGTTTTAAAATATGTTGCCAATTCCATGAGAGAAGAATTTGATACATATACATTCAGATGGGGTGGAGAAGAATTCGTCGTATGGTATCCCGAAGGTATACCATCTGATGATATGGCTGAGAAATTCAGAAAGGTAATTGAAGACAGCGTCATTGAAACAGACGATGGGAAAAAGATAAAAATATCTATAAGTATCGGTGCCATCACGACCTCCAGTGATGAGGGGCTTGAAAAACTCATAGACAGAACAGATGAATACCTATATAGGGCTAAACAGACGGGAAGAAATAAAGTTGTTTGGGGGAAGTAATATTTTTTAAAGTTTGTTTCGTATTTGTTGTCCCTGGTATTCTATAATGTGCGCTTAATAAATACTTAAGGCAAGGAGCAAGCGTTATGAAGGAATTTATAGATGAAGATATGGACCAAAGCGTGCTGAGGAAGCGAAGCAGAGGAGAGAAGAAAAGCTAAATAAGGGCAAGATACAGACTATCAAGAAATAAGCTGATAATAGTAAGGGACCTCTTTGAGGTCCTTTTTATTTGGGTTAAACCTGAAAAACACTTGTAAAAAAAGTGCAATGTTTATTTGGATGGTTTTAAGATGATTGGATGCAACCATTTTTATTTAACTTAAGGTAAAAAACATGTGACAATTTGAACAAACATTAAATTGCAACAATGGACAATATGGTAGTAGCATAATGATAAGTAGTGGTATATAGAAAACCAAAATTATCAGGAGGTGCAAATTATGTTTGAAGTTAAGCATTTATGTATGGTTGTAGGCGGAGCATTACTTGGATCAGCAGGTGTAAAGATTCTTAGCAGTAAGGATGCAAAGAAGGCTTATACTCATGTGACAGCTGCTGTAATGAGATGTGCTGATTCTGTTATGGAGACAGCAACTACGCTCAAAGAAAATTGTGGAGACATTAAGGCGGACGCTCAGGAGATTAACGAAAAACGTCGCGAAGAAGAGAGACTGAAGGAAATAGAGGATGCAAAGGCGGTTATAGCGGAAGCTGAGGAGAAAATCGCTGAGCTGGAAGCTGATCAGGCTGAAGGAGATGCTGCAGTGGCGGGCGCATAACATCAGGAAAACAAATGGTGTCAAAAGCAAACATCATGATAGAAAAAGGTTCTTCGTATATGCGGAAGAGCCTTTTTTGAAAAGGGTATATTCTGTATAGAGCAACAAGGAGTATTAGAATATGAAATGCAGGATTCTACATGAATCAAAGAATAGAATGAGAGTTCATCTGTTCCGAAAATATATGACCTTTGATGAAGCTGATAAGGCGGAATATTTTCTGCTTGGGCTTCCCTATGTAAATGAGGTTAAAGTTAGTGAGAGAACATCTGATGCAACTATTCTTTATCAGGAAAAATATAGAGATGATCTCATAAATCAGTTGGCTGCATTTAGTCTGACGGACACAGAGGTTGAGGTTCCTGAACATACCGGAAGAGAGCTAAGTCATAGTTATCAGGACAGAATGTTTTATCTGATAGCAGGACGTGCGATATCGAGACTATTCTTACCAATGTCCATAAGGAATGTTATCACTGTAGTCAAATCGGTTCCATATATCTGGGAAGGACTAAAGAGTCTGGTTAAGGGAAAGCTGAAGGTGTCAGTTCTTGATGCTACAAGTATATTGGTTTCCATGCTTAGAAGAGACTTTGATACTGCCGGAAGCGTAATATTCCTTCTTGGTGTTGGAGATCTGATGGATGAATGGACCAGAAAGAAATC
>DGRT01000065.1 GCA_002391105.1 Lachnospiraceae bacterium UBA4381
TTCCTGAGTTCCGTCTTCCAAAGGCTATCGTTCAGAAGGAAGTGGATGGACTCAAGGCACTGGGTGTTGATATAGAGACCAATGTTGTTATAGGTAAGTCTATAACTGTAGATGAGCTTTTTGATGAATTCGGCTATGAGGCTGTATTTATCGGATCAGGTGCAGGACTTCCAAGATTCATGAATATTCCGGGTGAAAACCTGAATGGAGTTTATTCGGCAAATGAGTTCCTTACACGTATCAATCTGATGAAGGCATTCAAGGAAGGTTCAAATACTCCTATAGAGCATCCGACTAAGGCTGTAATTGTCGGTGGTGGAAATGTTGCAATGGATGCTGCCCGTTCAGCTAAGAGACTTGGAGCAGATGTTACCATAGTTTATAGACGTTCCATGGAAGAGCTTCCTGCCCGTAAGGAAGAGGTTGAACATGCAATGGAGGAAGGAATAGTCTTTAAGCTCCTCAACAATCCTGTGGAGGTTGTTGGTGAAGAGGGCAGAGTAAAGGCTATCCGTTGTCAGGAAATGGAGCTTTCAGAGCCTGATGAGTCAGGAAGAAGAAGCCCGGTTCCTATAGAAGGAAAGATAAATGAAATCGAAGCTGACTGCTTCATCGTAGCAATAGGAACATCTCCTAATCCGCTTATCAAGAGCACAACTGACGGACTCGATACCAACAAGAGAGGCTGTATAGTTGCTGATGAGAGTGGAGCGACTACCAGAGAAGGTGTATTTGCAGGTGGAGATGCCGTAACTGGCGCTGCTACTGTAATTCTTGCCATGGGTGCAGGAAAGAAGGCTGCAGCAGCTATGGATGAATATATTCAGAATAAATAGATAAAATATGGCTAAAAAACAAACAAAAACTGCAGAAGGAGTAATGAAGGCTGCCAGCATTCTTATAGTCATGAACTTTCTGGCAAGCATGCTTGGTTATGCAAGACAGATAATCATATCCAGCTCCTTCGGTCTAGGTATAGAATCGGATGCTTATTATGCTGCATTTACGATTCCTGATCTTATATATAATGTACTGGTTGGAGGCGGACTGAGTTCCGCCTTCATTCCGGTTTTTGGTGCGTATCTGACAGAGAAGAAAGAGGATGAAGGCTTCAGAATGGCAAGTACCATCCTCAATCTGGTCGCTCTGGTCTCAGGTACTGCTTCTATCGTGGGAATAATCTTTGCTCCACAGCTCTTACCCCTGATGGTGAACTTCTCAAAGGGCGGTCCTGCCTTCTTTGATCTGACAGTAAAGCTTACCAGAATCATGTTCTTCCAGAGCTTTTTCATGTGCCTTACAGGAATCTGTATGGGAATACTTCAGGCATACAAGGACTTTGCTCCGCCTTCGGTTGGTTCCGTTATATACAATCTTGTTATTATAGTCGTAGGTATATCCTTGATGAAGCTGGGAGTTGGAATAGCCGGCTTCTCTATTGGTGTTGTTCTTGGTTCAGTGGTGCATTTTTCCATACAGGTACTGTGTATCAGGAAGAAGGAATTTATATATCACAGACTGATAGATATGGACAATGTGGGAGTACGCAGGTTTTTCAAGCTTTTCTGGCCGATGCTCCTTGGAATATCCGTTAGTCAGATCAACACTATCGTTAATAAATACTTCGGCTCCGGACAGGGGGAGAGCATACTTTCTGCAATGCAAAATGCCATCTCCATCCAGCAGCTTCCTATCAATATGTTTGGTTTTTCTATAGCAATCTCTGTGTTCCCGACCATGGCGGAGCATTTTACCCAGAATCGTCTTACAAGCTATAAGAAGGATCTGTCGATGGCACTTAGAAATATGGTGTTTATTACTCTGCCGGCAACCTTTGGTCTTATCGGTATCAGGGTTCCGCTTGTAAGAGCGCTGTATCTTCAGGGTAACTTTACTGAGAAGGATCTGAGTGTTCTATCTACACTCCTGATATTCTACTGTCTGGGAATTACAGCCTACTGCTGCAGACAGGTGCTGCTGCAGGGCTTTTATTCATTGCAGATTACTACCATTCCGGTCATTATCAATATCGTAATACTCCTTCTTAATATAGTTCTGTCCTTTGTATTTGTCAGATTCTGGGGAGCAAATGGCCTTGGGCTTGCTTACTCGGTTGCAGGTATAGTTAGTATGACTTTGCTAATTACTATGCTTAGACTCAAGGTGGGAAGCCTGAGAGGGCGTGAGATACTGAACTCGGTAGTAAGGATAGTGATAGCCTGCGCGATAATGTACATTTTCATCTTTATAAGCGTTAAACTATTTGACAGAATCCTGCCTATAGAGAGGAAAATGTATCAGTTGGTCGAGCTGCTTCTTGTGATAGTTGTGGCGGTTCTGGTGTATATAGTTGCGGCTATCTTCCTTCGCATAAAGGAACTGAAATCTGCGGTTTCTCTGGTGCTGAGAAAGTTTATTAAGAGATTCAGGATTTCGGTGGAGGATGATTATTACAGTAACGGCGAAGAAGAGAGAGAATTCCCTGAGATACTTCGTCAGAAGCTTGGCAAGAAGAAGAGTAACGAGGCGAAAGAAGGAATGAAGGATGAGGCTGAGAGCACTGCGACAGGCAGTCCGGTAGGTGCGCCTGAGAATGAGCCGGAAGGCGACACGGAAAGTACTTCGGAAGATGAACTGTAAGGTGGTTCAGGAAGTAACCCGGACAGGCAACGAAAAACTATACGGGATATACTTAGTGTGAAATCCGTGAATTAAAGAAAGTAATCGCCTGATGACATTATGGTATTAATTTAGAAAGGTAACAGGTGTAAGAGTTGTATAAGCTGGTATCGAATCTTATAATGTACCGCTGTCTTGGAGAGGACAGCATACTTGTAAAGCTGGGGGAAATCATTCGGGATGTTGATGAAAAATGTCCGGATGTGGCCGGTAGTAATTCTGACAGTGAGCGTAAGTATATAGAGGAAGCAAAGACCAGAATATACGGTGAGATAAGAAGACTTCTTGAGCTTGGAACTAACTATGGCTTTGACAGAAACCTGTGGCATGACTATATAGCATATATACTCATTACCAATGAGAATCCATTTTCCCTTACAGCAGAAAGAAACGGAATAGGGGATGGAAGCGTAAATGAGATAGTTAAGCGGGACATGAAAATATTTGCAGATATCTTCAATTACGATTTCCACAAGCTGGAGGAAACTCTTGGCATAGACTGCTTCTCTGTTATTACAAACTATAGGTCAATCCATAAGAGAAGACAGCTCTATAACAAAAATGCTTCCCAGAAGATCAGAGCATTAAGTGATGAGATAGAAGAGGCTACGAGGAACAACCCTGCTGATGCCGATGAGAGACTGCTTCAGATAGTCGGACGTTTCTATGAGAAAAACGGAGTAGGAATGTTCGGACTGAACAGTGCATTCAGAATTGTTGAGCAGGAGGGAAGACCACAGCCGGATGGCGCGGGTGAAAGCCTTATCAGAAACGTGGTCATGAGTACCACCAGCGCTGCCTGGAATACCTATCAGGGCGGCGAGGTACGGTTCTTCCCTATTAACAATATCGACAGGGTAATGCTGGATAAGCTGGTGGGCTATGAGATACAGAAGCAGAAGATAAGAGAGAATACAGAAAGCTTTTTGGAAGGAAAGTCAGCCAATAACGTGCTGCTTTTTGGCGATGCAGGTACCGGCAAGTCAACCAGTATCAAGGCACTTATAAATGAATATGAGGATAGAGGTCTCAGGATGATAGAGCTGTACAAGCATCAGATGGGAAGCCTTTCCTCTGTCATTTCCAGTGTAAAGAGCAGAAATTACAGATTTATCATCTACATGGATGACCTTTCCTTTGAGGAAAATGAGACTGAATACAAGTATCTCAAGGCGGTTATTGAGGGAGGTCTGGAGAATCGTCCGGATAATGTGCTTATATACGCAACCTCTAACAGAAGGAATCTGATAAGAGAAACCTGGAATGATACAAATGATGTAGAGCTGGATAAGCATCGTTCAGATACACTTCAGGAGAAGCTTTCGCTGGTCAGCAGATTTGGCGTTACAATACCTTTTATGAGGCCGAACAAGAAGGAATATGAGGAAATCATAAAGGCTCTTGCAAAGCGTTCGGGAAATCTCGGTCTTACCGAGGAGGAGCTTCTGGCGGAGGCTGCCAAGTGGAGCGTGAGTCACGGTGGTATGAGCGGACGAGCAGCTCAGCAGTTGATAGACAGGCTGTCTTAGTAGGTTGGTATGAATGGTATAATAGCATTTTGCCGATGGAGGAGCATATAAAGAAAAAATGTAGTTTACTTCTTATCATTGATTGTTCTTTCTTCGTAGCAGTCAATTATTCTTTGATAGTGCCCGCTGCATCCAATGATGTTGAAACGGCTTTTGAGTACCCTGATTATGAGATGATAACTACTCAGGGTACTTTTATATTGTGTTTTAGGGGGAGACACCTCTGGATGTAGCTATACCACAAGTGGAATTGCCCTTATCTTGATCGCTGCGTGATGAAACTTAAAAATTGCGGAAAATATTACGAAATTGATTTTCAATATTGACGGAGATGCTGTTGAATGTTAGTATATTCCACAGATTATAAGAGAGGTAGATATTTATGTACTATAATACGTATAATATTACAGATGACCATATGAACAGACTCCCCTACATACGAATTAAGAAGATTACAGTTCAGAATCTGAAATCCGTCGGGAATGGTGTTATCGAGTTCAATTGTTATAAAGAACCGCGCCCTTATAATACTGTGCCGGATATTTTAGGGTTGTACGGGCAGAATGGTTCGGGAAAATCAACGCTTATTCAGGCTATAGCTTTGGTGAAGGGGCTTATATGCGGCTTCAGGATAGGGAAAGAATATGCAGATATTATAGATGTGATTCATAAAACTGCGTATATTAAAATAGAGTTTGATTATCAGTATAATTCCGGCGTACATAATACAGTGGTTTATGAGGTTAACATTGATTGTAAGGAGAAGGAGGTTGATGTTCGTGATGAAAAGACCGGAAGCATATATAAGCAACGCAGAAATGCGGCATATATCTATAATGAGAAGGTAAGTACCGATATATACGAAGACGGAAACCAGGGCAGGATACGTACTATAATAGATACGGAAAAAAATCTGTTCTGTCGTCCGACACATGTAGGTGCTTTTTACGATGTATCAGATATGGAAAAAAGTATTGTTGAAGAGCTGACCTATATAAAGAGAAATTCTTATGAAAACTCCAGATCCTTTGTATTCGATCTGGATCTTCACAAGCTTTTTGAGAGAGAAGAGTATTCAAAGTATTATGAAATTCTTGCCGAGCTCCAGATGTATGCAAATGAATATCTTTATTATATTAGCTTAAGATCCAGTGGAATGGTACAGCTCAGAGCCGGAATACCTATATATATTCCGAATTTTACAAATAACAGACCGATAGTGCTTTCGGAAAAGCTTCCTGTGCCGAAGGGTTTGTATGCTGAGATAGAAAAGCAGATTCACAACATAAGTAAGGTGTTGGGAACCATTATTCCGGAGATGAAGCTGGAAATTAGCGGTGTACCAACGGTGTTAGATAATGGAGAAAAAGGAGTATATCCTCTTGTTAAATCTGTCAGGGGTGACAGGGTTATTCCGCTTCAAAATGAGTCGGACGGAATCATAAGAATAGTATCCTTTATGGCATTATACATTTTTGCAATCAGGGAACATTCGGCAACAATACTTGTCGATGAGATAGATTCCGGTGTGTTTGAATATCTGCTTGGCGAATTGCTGGAAATCTTTTCGGAAGAAGGTAAGGGGCAGCTTATTTTTACTTCTCACAACCTGCGTCTTCTTGAGGTTCTTGACAAGAAATATATCAGGTTTACTACAACAGATCGAAATAATAGATATTACAAGATAAAAAATGTAAGGGGGGATAATAACCTTCGTGATATATATCTTCGTGAGGTTCAATACAGAAATCTGCTTAAGGGTGGAGCGGGTGACAGTGGTGTTGAACTTTATAAGAAGTCCAAAAGGTTTAAGATTGTGGATGCCTTAAAGTATGACGGAGAGGAGTAATTGGATGAACGAACAAGCAAATATTTATATTTGTGTTGAGGGAGGAAGTGACATAAATATATTTGGAAATGCTTTTGAAAGGCTGTTTGACGAAATATTTGATGATCAGGTTCAGGTAGTGACCGGACTGGCATATAATTTCAAGGGTTCCATGGGAGACTTTACTTCCCGTTTTGATATCGATGGTCTGTCAGGGAAAGCGAGAAATGAAGAAAAGAGCGACTGGTACAAGAAAAAGCATAATAAAGACAGGAAATCCAAGGATAAGGAAGCTAGAGATTCACTTCAGGTCAAGTTGGAAAGTGAACTGATAAAAAGCTGTTTTAAGAATAATCCTGATATGTCAGGTATTTCTGCTGACAATTTTACAACTATTATCCATTTGATCGATATAGATGGCTGCTTTACCAATGATGATAAGGTCTGCTATATTGAGGATGGTGGTGAGGAGGAGGATATTCTGAGAAATATTAATATTAGAGATGATAATTATAGGAAGCATAAGATTGAGGGAAAAGAAAAAAAAGATGAACTGAGTGGCAGGATAGGGACTAACAAAAAGAAATATATTCTGAATAAGAGAAATAAAGAGAAAAACATTTTATATAGGGATGACTTTATTGCGGCTGTGGATGCCAATGAGGTGATTGAAAGAAACGACAGAAAAAGGAGAACTATAGAACGTCTTTTGAACACGGAATATATAAGTTCAGGGAAGAACAGAAAAATAAAATACTATATATTCTACTTTTCCTCTAATCTGGATCATTTTATATTTGGTCCCAATACCTTTGAAAATTATGCAAAGCTACTGGGGAGAGAACTGACTGAGGAGGATAAAGAGAATTTTAGAGGTGGTTCAGCTAATCTTGCGGTTGATGATAAGATTATACTCTGTAATCATGTAAAGGATAAGTTTGTAAACAGTAAAGCATTTATCGAATTCTTTGTAAATGATGATGATGTTTCCTTTATTGATATGAATGCAGAGAATATGGATAAGGAACTGGAAAGAGCTTATTATAATTCTTGGGAGCATATTAAGAAGAATTCTCTTAAGAGAGGAACAAATATTAATGTACTTATTGAAATGATAAGGAAAGGGGATATCAGTTACTGGTGCTGATATATGGATGATTACTATATCCTGAAGCATGAGAGAATAGCATTTTCCGGGGGCTTCTGGGACTACAAGAATGGACTGCGTAAGATAGGCAGTCCGGAAATGGTGGTTGTATGAATAAAAAAAAACGCGCGGCAGAGGTATGCAGGATACTCAATCAGGAGTATGGCGAGCATACCAAAACTTATCTGGAATACGATGAAACAAAGCCCTGGCAACTGCTTTTTGCGACGATACTTTCAGCTCAGTGTACGGATGACAGGGTGAATATGGTAACGAAGGAGCTGTTTAAGAAATATCCAACACTGGAGAGTATTGCCCGGGCGGATATAAAGGAATTTGAAAAGGATATATATTCCATAGGCTTTTATCATAATAAAGCAAAGAATATCATAGCCTGTGCCGCTACCCTCCTTGCTGAGTATGATGGAAATGTACCCTCAGATATAGATGAGCTAACGTCGCTTCCCGGTGTTGGCAGAAAGACTGCCAATGTAGTGCGTGGAAACTATTATCACATTAAGTCTATAGTTGTGGATACTCATGTGAAGCGGGTGTCGAAGCTGCTCGGACTTACGGATAATGAGGATCCGGTAAAGGTGGAGTATGATCTGATGAAGATACTTCCTGAACAGCAGTGGATCAGCTACAACCATCAGGTTATAGCGCATGGCAGGAAGGTCTGCATAGCCAGACGTCCCAGATGCAATGAATGTGCCCTGTCTGAAGTGTGTAAACACTTTGAAGATAGCGATTCGGGTAATGTCTGATCCGTGCAATCGAGGCGGCAAGAAAAGCCTACGATGCCCTTACAGAAGATCAGAAGGCAAAGGTTCCTGCAGAAACACTTAAGAAGCTTGAAGATGCTGAAAAAGCACTTGCAGATGCAGAGAAGAATACTTCAGATGATGATAAGAAAGATGAAGATAAACCTGATTACAAGAATGAATGGGTAGATGGTCAGTGGTACGGAGCTGATGGAAATACCGATTACACAGGGAAAGGAACCTGGAAATCCAACGAAACAGGCTGGTGGTATGAAGACTCTGATGGCTGGTATCCTGTATCACAGTGGCAGAAGATAGATGGTAAGTGGTACTACTTCACAGCAGACGGATATATGGACTACTCTGAATATCGTGATGGCTGCTAGCTTGGAAGTGACGGAGCGTGGGATGAAACCTACGGTGGAGGTCACTGGATGCTGAATGAAACAGGCTGGTGGTACGAGGATGATTCAGATTGGTATCCTGTATCACAGTGGCTCTGGATAGATGGAAGCTGCTACTATTTCTATGACACAGGCTACATGGCAACCAATACCTATGTAGGAAGCTATTGGGTAAATGCAAATGGAGCATGGGAATAATTCTCTAAAACAAGCTTAATAACAAAATAACAATACTGAATGGCACATAGTGTTTCAGTAAAGTAATAATATAAAAAGCAACTGTTAATCATATGGTATGCTACCAATATGTGATGGCAGTTGCTTTTTTGTTTTTCTATGGCGGCAAATAAAGATATTTGCTATACTATGTAATCAACAAGGGGGCTTAACTGCTATGAGGAACAGAACTACGTTCCTTAGAGCAGAGGTTAGAGCGGTAAATAATGTTAAACCAATGTAAATGGGAAGAAGGTGCGGATAGTGAAAAAGATTGGTATAGGATATGAGAAATACAAAGAATTTATAGATGATGATATGTATTATATAGATAAGACAATGC
>DGRT01000136.1 GCA_002391105.1 Lachnospiraceae bacterium UBA4381
ATGATGAGAAGCTTCTTGACATCATCAAAATGAAGTCCCGTAGTTGGTTCATCCAGTATATAGATGGTATTTCCCGTGCTTCTCTTGGACAGCTCAGTTGCAAGCTTGATACGCTGCGCCTCTCCACCTGAAAGCGTAGTTGAAGGCTGCCCCAGCTTTATATATCCAAGCCCGACATCCTGAAGCGTCTTGATCTTTCTGTAAATAGTAGGAACCGCCTCGAAGAAATCGCATGCCTCATCCACAGACATATCCAGAACCTCAAATATATTTTTGCCCTTGTACTTTACCTCAAGCGTTTCACGATTATATCTTTTTCCGTCACACACCTCACACGGAACATAAATATCAGGAAGGAAATGCATCTCTATCTTATTGATACCATCACCCTTGCAGGCTTCGCATCGTCCACCTGATACATTGAAGGAGAATCTTCCCTTGTTATAGCCCATGGTCTTGGCATCCTTGGTCTCGGCAAATATACCTCTGATCAGGTCAAATACTCCTGTATAGGTTGCAGGATTGGAACGGGGCGTCCTTCCGATAGGAGACTGATCTATATCAATAACCTTATCCAGCACATCATAACCGATTATGTCATCATGCTTACCCGGCTTGATACGCGCTCTGTTAAGGTCTCTGAGAAGCCTCTTCTTGAGCACCTCATTTATAAGAGAACTCTTTCCTGAACCTGACACACCGGTTACTACAGTAAATACGCCAAGTGGAACCTTGACATCTATATTCTTCAGATTATTCTCTCTCGCACCCTTTATGGTAATCCATCCTGATGGTTTTCTTCTTATCATTGGAACGGAAATGAACAGCTCACCCTTCAGGTATTTTCCCGTGATGGAAGCATCACATTTCATCAGATCCTCAGCCGTTCCGGCAGCTATGACCTCTCCGCCATTCCGTCCGGCGCCGGGTCCTATATCAACTATGTAGTCCGCAGCATACATAGTATCCTCATCATGTTCAACAACGATCAGGGTATTGCCCAGACTCTGAAGCCTCTTGAGAGATGCAATCAGCTTATCATTGTCCCTCTGATGAAGACCGATAGACGGTTCATCCAGAATATAGGTAACACCCACCAGACCTGAGCCTATCTGGGTTGCCAGTCTGATTCTCTGAGCCTCACCACCCGAAAGCGTAGCTGTAGCTCTGCTGAGTGTCAGATAATTCAACCCCACATCCACCATGAAGTTAAGTCTGGCACGAATCTCACGAAGTATGTCCCGACCTATCATTTCCTGTCTTTTAGTGAGCTGCAGATTCTCTACATAGGAGGACAGATCATCGATAGGCATCTCTGTCATGTCAAATATATTCTTATCACCGATAGTGACAGCAAGCGACGAAGGCTTCAGCCTCTTTCCTCCACACACCTTACATGGAGTATAGGTCATATAGGACTCATAGTCCGACTTCACTTCTTCCGAACCCGAATACTTATAACGTTCCTCAACATTTGCTATAAGTCCTTCAAACGGATGGGTAAATGTGCTTCTTCTGGTTCTCTGACTCTGATAATGAATAGACACCCTTCTGCCCCTTGTTCCGTAGAGGATAACATCCTTTGCCTCTTCCGGAAGATCCTTCCACGGAACATCCATGGAGAATCCGTATTCCTCTGAAAGGGCAACCAGTATAGCATGGGAAAATGATTTGGCATCTCCGCTTGATGCCCAGCCCGAAACAGCTATCGCTCCCTGATTCAGAGACCTGCTCTTATCAGGTATCATAAGCTCCGGATCCAGCTTTCTCTCCCAGCCGATTCCCGTACATGCAGGACAGGCACCGAAAGGATTGTTGAAGGAAAATGATCTCGGCTCTATCTCATCTATGGAAATATTACAATACGGACAGGAAAAGCTGTCAGAATAGGTATAGGTTTCTCCATCGATAACCTCGACCTCTATTATACCCTCTGCCTGTTCAAGAGCAGTTTCCAGTGAACTGGCAAGTCTTGTCTCGATACCTTCCTTGATAACCAGACGATCTACCACAATGCTTATATTATGCTTGATATTCTTCTCCAGCTTGATCTCCTCATCCAGAGTGTACATATTTCCATCTACCAGAACTCTGACAAATCCACTCTTCTTGGCACGCTGGAACAGCTTTTCATGGGTTCCCTTGCGTCCTCTGACAACCGGAGCGAGTATCTGAAATCTGGTTTTTTCCGGCAGCTCCATGATCTGATCCACCATCTGATCTACAGTCTGCTTCTCGATGATCCTTCCGCAATTAGGACAATGCGGAGTTCCAACTCTGGCATAGAGAAGTCTCAGATAATCATATATTTCCGTTACTGTTCCAACAGTAGAACGCGGATTCTTATTGGTGGACTTCTGGTCTATGGAAATGGCAGGAGACAGCCCCTCTATCTTATCCACATCCGGTTTCTCCGCCTGTCCGAGAAACATACGTGCATAGGAAGAAAGAGACTCCATATATCTTCTCTGTCCTTCTGCATATATGGTATCAAATGCAAGAGAGGACTTTCCAGATCCCGAAAGTCCTGTAAAAACTATGAATTTATTTCTGGGAAGAGTAACACTTACATTCTTAAGATTGTGTTCTCTCGCCCCGTTAACTGTAATGTATTTTATCTCACTCATATGTATATATTCTACCCGTCTGTTTAATTATTGTAACTTCTAATTATTGCAACACCTAATTATTGTAACACCTAATTATCGTAACACCTAATTATCGTAACACCTAATTATTGTAACATCTTCTTATTGCAACACCTACTTATTGTAACACCTACTTGTCATAATCCCTCAGCTTTACCTTCAGCTCTATAAGCTCATCCCTGAGGATAGCGGCAAGCTCGAAGTTCAGTTCAGCCGCTGCCTGATTCATCTTCTTCGTAAGTCTGTCTATCTCTTTGCCAAGCTCCTTCTTGTTCATCAGGTCAGGATCCTTGCCAACCTTACTACGTCTGTCCTTCTCATCCTCCTGAGCAGCCTTAAGACTTGTGGAAATGAGTTCGCGCACCGCCTTACGGATAGTCTGAGGTGTAATGCCATGTTCTTCATTATACTTCTGCTGTATCTCTCTACGACGATTGGTTTCGTCTATCGCATTTTTCATGGAATCTGTGATGGAATCAGCGTACATGATCACATGACCATCCACATTTCTTGCAGCTCTGCCTATCGTCTGGATAAGCGATGTCTCTGAACGAAGGAAGCCCTCCTTATCAGCATCAAGTATTGCAACCAGCGTAATCTCCGGAATATCAAGTCCCTCTCGAAGCAGATTTATACCAACAAGCACATCGAATACTCCCAGTCTCAGATCCCGCACTATCTCCATTCTTTCAAGCGTATCTATATCGCTATGAAGATACTTGACCTTGACATCCAGTCCTCGAAGATACTCCGTTAGCTCTTCTGCCATCCTCTTCGTAAGAGTAGTTACCAGAACCTTATTACCCTTTCCTATCTCACTGTTAATCTCACTATAGAGATCATCCACCTGACCTGCCACCGGTCTTACATCTATAGGCGGATCCAGAAGTCCGGTCGGTCTTATGATCTGCTCGGCTCTTGCCTCTTCATGCTCCTCCTCATAAGGTCCGGGAGTTGCCGACACAAAGAGAACCTTATCCAGACGGCTCTCGTACTCTTCAAAGTCAAGCGGTCTGTTATCCATGGCAGAGGGAAGTCTGAAGCCATAGCCTATCAGTGTTTCTTTACGTTTCTTATTTCCTCCAAACATTCCTCTTACCTGAGGAAGTGTCTGATGCGACTCATCTATAATCAGAAGATAATCATCTCCGAAGAAATCTATCAGAGTATCCGGCGGATCTCCCGGCTTTCCTCCGGCAAGAATCCTGGTATAGTTCTCGATGCCGGAACAAAATCCCGTCTCGCGAAGCATTTCCATATCAAACTCTGTTCGTTCCTGTATGCGCTGAGCTTCCAGAAGCTTGTCATGGGACTTGAAATATGCAATCCGCTCCCGCAGTTCATCATCAATTTCCTTCAGCGCCTTCTCAAGCTTTGAAGGAGCTATTACATAGTAAGAAGCCGGAAAGATACAGGTAAATGTTATATCCCGCTTTACCTCTCCGGTCAGAGGATCGAATTCGGAGAGCCTGTCTATCTCATCTCCGAAGAATTCTATCCTGACAGCTTCGCCATCCTTATTTGCAGGTATGATATCCACTACATCACCCTTCACCCTGAAGGTACTTCTCTTAAAATCCATCTCATTTCTGGTGTACTGCATATCTACCAGCTCACGTATGAGAACATCCCTGTCCAGCGCCATTCCGGGTCTGAGCCCCAGCATCATGGACTTATAATCCTCCGGATTACCTATTCCATATATACAGGACACCGAAGAAACCACTATTACATCATCTCTCTCAATAAGCGCAGATGTCGCACTATGCCTCAGCATATCTATCTCATCATTTACCGAGGAGTCCTTCGCAATATATGTATCAGTGGAGGGAACATAGGCCTCCGGCTGATAATAATCATAGTAGGATACAAAATACTCTACTGCATTTTCAGGAAAAAATGCCTTCATCTCACCGTAAAGCTGGGCAGCCAGAGTTTTGTTATGCGACATGATAAGCGTCTTCTTACCAAGAGCCTTGATTACATTTGCCATGGTAAAGGTTTTACCTGAACCGGTAACACCCAGAAGAGTCTGACGCTTCTTTCCGGAGTTAAATCCATCCACAATGGCCTGGATTGCTTCCGGCTGATCACCTGTTGGTGCATATTCCGAATGTAATATAAATTCCGCCATATTCAGCTTTCCCTTTCCTGCTGCCATTACCTGAAATGCTAATTAGTAAAGTGACTCCACTAAGGCATATATAAAGCCATCCTCATCAACAAAATCCATGATATCCTCCTCATCCGCCTCAAACAGATTCAGAGTATCCAGACTTTTATCCTTCTTGAGCACCTTAGCCTTTGAAGGAGAAGCATTAACAGATAAGGTCATATTATAGATCTCTATGTCTAATAATTCTAGCTCAACATCTTCAAGTTGCAAGCTAAATGCTTTGCCAGGCTTTACTTCATCCAGTGATATCCGGTAATCAAAGCTGTTGTAGCCATCATCATCAAAAGAAACGTCAATATTATTTTTTTTATCAGTCTCTATCTCTATAGTATAATTCTGTTTTCTTCCATCTGATAAGGTCATTTCTATAATATCTTCAGCGGTATCATCTTTTATCTCGGAATTCTTTTCCAGCTTAACGCTGGTCTTGCTGCCATTTGCCGTAAGCTTGAACTCCATATCCATGCTGGACAGGATATTTCCCTTACCGGTATTATTGGTCTCCAGAGTGTACTTGACCTTATTATATTTATCTTTTATCTGAAAGCTTATCTCCAGACTGGCGATATTCTTTTTATAGACACATACACTTCCGGTAATATCATCAAAGTTTATACTCTTTAATCTATCTGAAAGCTCATCCAGCCTCTCCTCAGCATCCTGAGTCTCAGGTCCCCGAAGTGTGGTTTTCATTAATTCAATATAATCCTCTATCAGATCCTCGATGTTATCCTCTGAAATGGTAATATTATACTTCTTCGCTCTTTTATAGCCATCACCGATAGTCACCTTTTCCGAACCGGCACTCTTTATCTCAACAGATTCCTTAAATGTCTTTTCAAGCTTCTCCAGCTCTTCCTTGTTATCAGCCTCAGCAGGTTCTATGATCCTGTCACTAAACCAGTTGATACTAAAATCCTCCTGATCATCTACATAATCTTCAAATAGTGGTGATTTCTTCATCTGCGATATGATATCGGCATTTTCCATGTAAATGTACCCGTCACTCCCCTCTTCATAGAGATATGTCGAAGTCGCATCGCCTATCATAGTTCCGCCAAGCTCTACATCATCCACATCAAGAGCAACCTCTGCTGACAGCCCCTTTGATGAATTCTTTTTATTTATCTCAATGGTTCCCTCTACAGGAGTCCAGTCGATTTCCATATCGGTATCTATAGACATAACTCCACCATCTCTCATAAAACCGTGCATAGTTTCATATACGCCGGTTTTCTGTTCAAAGGCAAAGCTTTCTATAATATTTTCCTGATTATACGTATTACGCAGCGCCTGCATCACTCTTCGCTCAGGCGTCATAATCAGCAGATTCCATACCAGAAGTCCGATCACAGCGAGCACAGCTAGCGAACCGGCTGCTATACCTATATTAACCCACAGCTTTTTCCCTGCTTTAAATCCTGCCTTCGGTATCTTTATCTTATTCTTTGCTGTTTTCTGACCGGCACCTGTCCAGTTCTCTCCTCCCTGAGGTTGTCCCTGATTATAATTCATTCCCTGCACAGGGTCTGCTCCGGGTGCGGCACCGTTAAAGCTCTGATTCTGTTCTTTGAAGAAATTCTGTCCCTGATTGAAGCCTCTGTAATGAGCATGACCACCAAAATCCTTCTGCTCCTGAGCAGCACTAAACTGATCCGGATAGCCTGTTCCGTACTGTCCCCCAGTAACTATAACATCCATAGGATCCAGCTCCACCTCATCATCTCTGGAACCCGGAGCGCCATAGATCTGAAGAGCATTTACAGGAGTTTCCGGAGCCTCCACTCCCATCTGCTTAACACCACAATACTCACAATACAGAGAATTATCTCCGATTTCCATACCACAGCTTTTACATATCATTTTTATTCCTCCAGCTAGTTTTACCACAGGTTACGGAACAGAAATCATTATAATCCTTCCCCTACCCTGTGGTAAAATATCCTTCCCTATCTGTTTGCTGATCTATCTAAGCTTACATACATAGATTGAGGCAGAGCACTTAGGTACTATTACAGTAAGAACATTATTCTGCACCATATACATCTGCTCTTCCTGATTATAGCCTTCATCGTATGTAAGGAATACCCGTCTCATAGTACGATTGTTATGCACTCCCAGCTCACGAACATGTATCTTCAGCTCTTTCTCCGAAAAATCACTATTTATAACAACAAGTACCGCTTCCTCACTGTTGAATCTTCCATAGGACAGGACTCTGTACTCTCCATGCAGGAACTTCAGAGAGCCGGTTCTGAGGGACTGATACTCATTATGCACTTTGATTATATCCTTATGGAACTGAAGAAGCTGCATATCTTCATTTCCCCATGGATAGGTTCTTCTGGAATCCGGATCCGTCCATCCACATACCCCTACCTCATCACCATAGTAGATAGTAGGAGCACCGGGCCAGGTCATCTGAAATGTAACAGCCAGTCTCATAAGCCCCGTACTTACATTTTCATTTGCCGTCTCCGACCCAAGAGTCTGGATACGACCTACTCTGTGATTCGTTCTGGTAAGAAATCTGGAGTGGTCATGATTTGAAAGCTCATTCATTGAAACATACAGTGAGTTATACATCATAAAGGACATATAATATCTGATGGAACCAATAAAGAAATCCGCATTACCCAAAAAGTCTCCCCTGAACTCATCACTGTGCTTCTCAACTCCCGTCAGGAACCAGGTAATAGGCTCCATAAATGCACCGTAATTCATAATGGTATCCCACTCATCGCCCTGAAGCCACGACTTGGGACTTTCATAATGCTCCGCCAGAATGATCGCATTTGGATTTGCTTCCTTTACATTCTTACGAAAATCCTTCCAGAACTTATGATTGAAGTCCTGAGAGTACCCCAGATCCGCCGCAACATCAAGTCTCCAGCCATCGCAGTTAAATGGAGGCGAAACCCATTTGCGTCCTATTCTCATTATATAATCATACAGCTTTTCCGACTCTTCGTAGTTCAGCTTCGGAAGGGTATCATGTCCCCACCAGCCGTTATAGGAACGATTGTAAGGCCATGCATTTTCATCATTGAATTTGAAGAAGTTTCTATACGGACTGTCCGGCGTCAGATATGCGCCTTTTTCATAGTCAGGATTCTTGTCATATATACATTCCTTATCCAGCCATTTGTTAAATGAACCACAGTGATTAAATACTCCATCAAGTATTACCTTGATTCCCCTGCGGTGTGCTTCTTCCACAAGCTGTATAAAGAACTGATTGGATGCCTCCAGATTCTCCATATCAGTTACTCTATGGATATATCTGCTGGCCTGAGTGTTATCCATTACATTTTCCGGAAGAACCTCACCCTCGTCCTTAACTATCTTTCCGTAGTGAGGGTCAATATAGTCATAGTCCTGAATATCGTACTTATGATTGGAGGGTGATACAAAGATAGGATTGAAGTAGATTGCCTCAACTCCCAGATCCTTCAGATAGTCAAGCTTATCCATAACTCCCTGAAGATCGCCGCCATAGAAATTGCTTACATCCATATTCTCCGGAAGCCTGTTCCAGTCATCGACCTTATGAACGTGCCTTCCCAGATAGCTGTACTCTCTCTCCTGAACATCGTTAGAGGTATCACCATTACAGAATCTGTCAACAAATATCTGATAGATTACCGCTCCCTTGGCCCAGTCAGGTGTCTTGTAGCCGGGAACTATCCTGAAGTCATAATCATGATTTGCTTCCTTAAGTATTCCGAGTCTGTTATATACAACCGTAAGTCTGTCGGAATGAACCTCAAAATAGTACATAAGCGGTTCAGTGACATTTTTCATTACTATCTGATAGAAGTCAAATATACCATTATAGTCTGCTACCGTCATTGGATAGTGCTTATCGCCTATAACGATATCCACGCTATCTACGTTATTTCTCGCTGTTCTAAATCTTATGGTCACATCTTCTCCCGGTTCCGGTTCTGCAGGCGTGACAAAGTTCGGCGTTCCGTCAGTAAACAGAGCCCCGAAATTCAGAATCGTAGTAGCATTATAGATACGACTTATCATATCCAATACATTAGTATCACTCATAGCGTCCTCCCAGATGACACAGATAAAAGTATTTTATCATATTTGGAGGCTTATGAAAAGGAAAAAGCAACCGCCATATGTTTAACGATTGCTTTTTATACTATTACTTTACTGAAATACTATTTAGCATTCAGTATTGTTATTTTGTAATTAATCTTGTTTAAGATTTTATTCCCATGCTCCATTAGCATTTACCCAGTTGCTTCCTACATAGGTATTGGCTGCCATGTAGCCTGTGTCGTAGAAATAGTAGCAGCTTCCATCTATCCAGAGCCACTGATTTACCGGATACCAGTCTGCATCATCCTCGTACCACCAGCCGGTTCCATTCGTCATCCAGTGACCGCCACTGTAGGTTTCATCCCACGCTCCGTCACTTCCAAGCCAGCAGCCATCACGATATTCGGAGTAATCCATATATCCGTCTGCTTTGAAGTAGTACCACTTTCCGTCTATCTTCAGCCACTGTGATACAGGATACCAGTCATCAGAGTCTTCATACCACCAGCCTGTTTCGTTGAATTTCCATGCTCCAATTCCTGTGTAATCGGTATTTCCGTCAGCTCCGTACCACTGACCATCTACCCATTCATTCTCATAATCAGGCTTTTCATCCTTCTTATCTGAATCATCAGATGCTTTCTTGTCGGTATCATCTGATGCCTTCTTGTCAGTATCATCTGATGCCTTCTTGTCGGTTTCATCTGATGTCTTCTTATCTGAATCATCAGATGCCTTCTTCTCAGCCACGTCAAGTGCCTTTTCTGCAGCTTCAAGCTTCTTTAGTGTTTCAGCAGGAACCTTTGCCTTCTGATCATCGGTAAGTGCATCGTATGCTTTTCTTGCTGCCTCAATAGCTTCCTTATCTGTAGTTGCTACCTTGGTGCCTGATGGAAGGGCATTAATGGTTTCTTCCGCCTTCTTTGCCGCTGCACTATCTTCTTCTTCCTTCTTCTTAGCAACCTCTTCCTCTACTGCCTTCTTCGCAGCCTCTTCATAGTTAGCCTTGTCAACAGCCTGCTTTTTTTCAGATGCCGCATCAAGAGCATCATTTAAATTCTTTATAGCATCCGCAATCTGCTCGCTGGTTACATTTTTATTGTCAGCTATCTTCTTTGCTTCTTCCACTGTTTTTCTAAGTTCATCAGCAATTTCGGCATAGTCATCGTTATCAATTATTGATTCGAGAAAATCCTCAGAATCTGAAATGTCATTATTCAGATCTTCCTTATCAACCTCTTTTATCTCTACAGTTACACACGCTGCAGATGTATCGTTATGATTCGGATCACCTTTAACCATATACCAGACATAATAGGTTCCGGCGTTGGTTTCTGTAGGGATGGATGTGGTATAAAGCTCAGTGGCTTCGGTTTCGGTGCCGAGGGCATACTGCATTTCTCCACCTTCGGCTTCTCCGACAGTCACAAGTTCCTGTGCAGAACCGTTGTATGTCAGTGTTTTTGCTTCAGGTGCTTTGGTAACGGTTGTTGCCTGCTTTGCCGTGAAGGTATAAGTGAACGTCGTAGCTCCCATTATGGTAGCATCTGCTGGGTCTGTGTCCCAGGCTCCGCCCGTGTAACCGGAGCTGGCCTTCATGCCGGTGGGCACACTGTCAGGCATCGCTCCGCCGGCGACATTTTCCGTAATGTCAGCAGTTTTTCCGTCTGACCATGTTCCGCTCACTACCTTGTAAGTCACGGTGTAGGCCGGGAACTGTGCCTTTATATACTGTGCAAGTGAACTGCCATCGTTGTTGATTGCAATATCCTCCTTGCTCTCGGTACCGTCCACATCCTTCCACCCGATACCGGCGATGGCGTTCTTGACGGTTCCATTAATGGCTTCATTACCGGTGGCAGTCAAGCTGCCGTTGACGTTGACCTTGCCTCGGCTGTAGATGCCGGCGCCGTTGGAGCTGCCCTGACCAACAGCGTTGACGGTTGTTTCAGCACCAATGGTAATGTCCCCTACGCCAGGATAGTTGTTCCAAGTCCTGATTCCGTAGGAGTATTTAGAATTCGAGCCGCCTGTTGAGGTCAGCGTTCCACTGCCCGTGATATTCAGCGAAACATTTACAGATTGTTCGTTATCATCCAAACGAATACCATTGCTGTCGCCGGTCTGATTTACAGGGCCAGTCACCGTGTTGTCTCCTGTCACGTTGATGGTCAGTTCTCCGATGGCATAGATTGCAGCGCTTTTGGATTCGCTGCTTCCGCCGCTGATGGTCGCCCCGTTCAGCGAAAGGGTGGCGGGGGTGGTGCCCTGCGCAGGGGTATACTTCACCGTTGCGCCCGCGTCCGCGTTGCCCAGCACGTCGTCCTTGTTCGCGCTCGTCACCTGCGTGCCGCCGACCCAGAGGGGGTACGGTGTTGGCAGAAGCGCAAACGTATTTGTCGCAGAGTCAAATGTCACCTTTGAAAGATCAAGATCCAGCGCAGGACGAATAGCGTAAGATTCTCTTTTATCTGCTTCACCTATTCTGCCATCACCTTTCACGAAATATGCTTTTTCATTATCAACTGTACTAAAAAGCCACCAGTTACTACCCTCAACCTGACCATCAGAGCTGTATTTCCGGATTTTTACCGGAAGTTCCTCTGCGCCATTCTTAGTTAAGAGACAGATCTTTCCGAGACCATCATCTTCTTTAATCGCTCCTGCGACATTCATAAATTCCCCGGTTTCGGTCAAACTATCAAGAAAACCCTTTATTCTCGAATTATAATAATCAGCTTTTGAAGGATCGAATTCGGATGTTCCAAAGTTCTTATCCGCATTATACGCAGCAAGCAATGTCAAATCGCCCTTATCCACTGTCGTTGAATTAGCAGCAATAATATACCATTCATAGCCATTGAATATAACCTTTTGGGAACCATTCATAAGAACTGGCCACGGATTATTGACATCTGTAACTCTTATTTGGCATGTAGCAATCTTATCATCTCCGGTATCAGTTGTACCGTTGGTTGCTCTTGCCGTGATCGTTGCAATACCCTCTTTTACGGCAGTTACCTTTCCCGTTTCGTCTACGGTTGCAAATTCTTCGTTACCACTTGACCAGGTGACAGTCGGATCTGCGTAAGACGGTTCAACAGTCGCTTTCAACTGCAATTCATCGCCCTTTCTAAGTAATGCAGTAGGATAATCTAAGGAAATGCCTGTTACAGAGGCAACAAATGATGAACATACACATACATCACTGTCAGGCATTGTAAATGTATATTGGTTTTGTTCTCCGGTGGGCGAAACATTTACACTCCAACCATCTAAAGAAACTCTGGAGTCAGCCTCGCTATTACAGGTAAATGTGCCTCCACCGTTTACGTTTTCAAAAGCATTAATCTTGTTATCGCTACCTATTACAATTCTATATTGATCACTATCAAATAGAACCAAATAATACCCTTTTTTGGAATGTACTAAATATTCAGCATAAATAGGATCAGCACCAGGATTTAGTAACGCCAATTTTTGAGAATCAATTTTGATAAAATTATCCCCATTATCATATACAGCATTACCAACTGCAGTTTTTATATCATCAAGTGTCAGTTTTCTGATTACTTTGATACTATCAAGTTGATAACCTCCACTCGGTACAGCCTGTGCGTAAAGTTGAGTACCTGCACTGGCACCTGATTGTGCATCGTAACCTTCACCGATAATATCTACCCTACCATCACTTGTTGCGAATGAAATACTATATTTGGAGCCACTCGCCTTTACCGTCAGCTCTGTTGCAGGCATCATGCCCAGCACCATGGCAAATACCAACAATATGCTTAGCAGTCTCCTTCCTTTTTTCTTCATTATCTTTCCTCCTTTTTATTTCTTTGGGCTCTGAATGTTATCTTATATTTTCTGGTGAACTCTCTATTTCACGGACAATCCTTCGTACACTCCCACGATACAGCTCTTTTTACAGAAACATATTCCGTAGGATTTGACTCCCATATAGCCGTCTTCAAGTACGCCTTCTTCATACTTTTTATCTCTTATCTGGTCGTATGCTTCGCGAAGACCTGCCTCCATCTCATTAAATTTCTTTCTAGTCTTTATCTCAAAGATGATTGCCGGATCTTTCGGACGATCAGGGTATAATACTATATCCGGACGTCCGTCTCCTTCCTCGCGATTAGACCTTGGTGAATAATTCGGCACGCTATAAAGAAGTGAAAGGAAAAATCCATGATAGAAGGCTTCGTCGCTGTCAAATACGCTTATAGTCTTGGCAAGCAGCTCACTCACGTAGTTTTCTATTTCTTCTGTATTGCCTTCCAATACAGCCTTGTTAAGTACACCTCTGTCAGTTTCCTTTACCTGTTTGTCAAACCAGCTTCTTATCTGACTTTCATATATGCTTGCTATTTCAGCATTTGGTATCCTCATTGTAAGATATATATATTTATCCTCTCGTCTTTCAGATACCTTTTTCATATATCCTGTGAAGTACAGGAAATTCCAAAGGTTATCTTCTGACTCATGGATATCATCATAAGTTATATCCTCATGTATCTGCTTTTCTATCGTTCCGCCCTTTATCAGTATATCAAGTTCCTGTTTCATCTCATCATTTGCATGCCATATCATATCCTTGATTATCTG
>DGRT01000092.1 GCA_002391105.1 Lachnospiraceae bacterium UBA4381
CCATCTGACCCTGCATCGGCTGACCATAGCCCATCTGGCCCTGCATCGGCTGACCGTAGCCCATCTGTCCCTGCATTGGCTGACCAAAACCAGGCTGACCCATATTCATACCATTCATCATCTGACCAGCGATAGAAGCACCCATCATCATCTCTGCCATGCTTCCCATAGTTGAGTTACCACCTGTAACCTTTCCATCAGCCATAGCATCGACCATAGTCATCTGTGTATATTTGCCGACATCTCCAACCATTGACTGAGCAGCAGCCTGAGTAATCTTCTTCTGAATCTCTTCCGGATAGTTGAAGTTGTTAATATTGAAGCCTGTAACGCTGATACCGATCTTGTTCATTTCCATATCCAGGTCTTCCTGAATACCCTTGGAAATATCAAAGGAGCTTGCCTGAAGGTTGAACATATCCTTGCCTTCCTTTGATATCCATTTCATAAGAAGCTGATCAAGAACTGATATGATACGTCCCTTAACATCCTCTATCGAATAAGACTGCTTTACACCTGCTATCTTATCAATAAGAGTCATATAATCAGAAACCTTAACATTTGCTGTACCTATTGCTCTTACAGGAAGTCCACCCGGAAGTCCCTGAGCCTGCAGCATGATAGGTCCCTTTGTCCCCCACTTGATAGTAAACTCTTTAGTGTTAATAAAGAGAACTTCTGCTCTCATTCCTGAATTAAATCCAAACTTAAAGCCCTTAAGTGTAGAAAGGAACGGAATGATCTGTGACTCAATATCATAATCACCTTCATCCTGGAACACACCCTCTACTTTACCCTGACTAAGGAATATTGCATCCTGTCCCGGACGGATGATAAGACGTGAACCCTTCTTGATCTCTCTATTAGTCCACTTCCAGAAAATAAGATTATCGTCAAAATCTTCCCACTCAACTACATTTGCCAATTGTCCTGAGATAATATCACCAAGTCCCATAATAACCTCCATTTATTTAATATGATTTCTTTAAAAGCCACACAACCAGACATAACCAGAAGCTTTCAAAACCCGTCATCTGATCACCACTCACGGCTCTTAAAACTAAAAACAATTATAACAATAAACCCCTTAAAAAGCATCATATTTTTGGATGAATTACGAATTACCGGAATCATCATATTTGCTGGCAAGTGACTGAAGCTCATCATAGTCCGTCATTCCTCTGCCTGACTCCAGCTCAGCCATGGCATTTGCACGGTCCATCATACGATCAGCAGTATCATTCATACGCGAAAACATTTCATCTGTACTTTCTGCTCCGGCTCTGCTGGCTATCTTATTTAGCTCCTCCTGAGCTTCAGCCATGCTCATTTTGGTATTATAATCATTCATTTTAGACTCAAGAGTTTCCATATCCTGGGTGAGCTTTTCATTTAATGCTCTGAGACTGTCCAGATCATTTTCCGCCTTGATAAGCCTCTGATTCAGAACCTCTCCCTCTGCAGTAACCTTCTCCAGCCTTCTCTGAAAGCTCAGCGCATCTGAAGTATTACCACTTTCATTACATTTATCAATATATCTTTTAAGCTTCTCCTGCTCTGCCATATTCTCATCTACGGCACGCTGCGCTCTTTCAGCCGATATCCTTAGTGCATCTGTTTCCGCTTTAACCTGTCCGAGATCCATTTTCATCTGTGTCAGATACTTATTAACAGTTTTTTCAGGATGCTTATCCTCCCTGTTAAATACAGCATGAACATTGGATGCCATTATATCTTTAAATCTGCTAAGAATTCCCAAAACAACACCTCCATTTTCAAGGTTATACTCTGCAATATATGTAAAATGCTTCATCTGCCGACCTTACTAACAGCATTAAGATCTGGACCACATATATAAAAATGCCTGAGTTCTGGCTGCAAATCTTTCAGTTTTCAACAGCTCGCGAATCTCCTCCTTAGTGTACCACGCCGCTTCTATTTCTTCAAAGGAAGAGTCACTTTTCCGGATAGTACCGTCACATTTTCCTACCACGCATACATTCATTTCGTTGGAAAAGCCTACCGCACTGTAGCTGAGTCCTATTATGTCATCTATCTCCTTTAGTATAAGTCCGGTTTCCTCCCTGAGTTCTCTGGCTGCAGCAGTCTCTGCATCCTCTCCCTCATCAATCAGTCCTGCCGGAAAGTTCATCACCCACGAACCGGAGGCCATTCTGAATTCACGGTTTACCAGAATCCTGTCCCCGGACATATTGGTTAGGATAAGAACCACTGCATCCGGTTTATCACCACGAAGTTCTTCCAGCGAGGTGATATCCTTCTTACGGCTTATCATCTCATAAACCTTACTCTGTCCATCCTCCGTCTCATAATCTACATCAAATCTGGTAATAAAATGTCCTTCATTAATCTTTCTTATGCCCTTATATTTCACCTTGTTTCATCCTTATCCAAATCAAACTATGTAAGTCCTAAAGTCTCTCTTTGCTTGTATTTCTGTATTCCTTCGGTGTCATGCCTTTAACCTTCTTAAATACACTTATAAAATAGCTGTGTGAGGAAAATGCAAGTACAGTCGCTATCTCTATACTGGATTTATCAGAAAAGCTCAGAAGGAAGCATGCCTCCTCTATCTTCTCATTTCTGATATATTCACTTACTGTACATCCCATTTCCTTCTTAAAAAGCTTTGAAAGATAAGTCTCATTCAGATCAACCAGCTCAGCCAGCTCGGTTACTGTTATATTTCTATGGGTATTGCTTCTAATGTAATCTATACAAAGTCTGATCTGTTTTGATTTCGGAGCTTCGATCTGATTAAATGCCATATAATTGGTATATCTTTCAATAGCCTCCATCTGAACCTCACGTATTTCTTCAGGAGACCCAGCCTGATCTGCCTTACGAATAAAAGCATCACTAAGCTTGTATGCCAAATCCTGCGGCATACCACGTCTGATACACACTCTGGTAATAAGTGCTATCATAGTTACGGCATGATACATTGAGTTTCTGGTCGGATTATCCGAAAGTACGCCTCTTACTGCAGAGTCCGCCTTGGGGCTTTCAGCCAGGCTTTTCTTTACAGCATCAATTTTTCCATCAGCAATCAGATTATAAAATGCCATTTCCGAATCAAAAGATGGATGCTTTGTCTCACTTTCTCTTTCTGTAAACATTCCCTTGGTTACTTCTTCTACTATGTCACTCATATGATGTCCTCCTTTCCTGTATGCCACAGAATAATCATTCAAAAATATTATTCTAATGGTAACGATCAGTATCTTCTTTTCAGTAAAAATCCTTCAAGCAAAATGGCATCATAGCCTAAATAGTATCTGTTTCATAAATATATATGATATGCAATTACAAATTGACAGTAATTTAACACAATTTGCAATATGTTTGTAGCATTTTATATTACCAGGATTTATAATCTAGAAAATACTAAATCGCCCCCTGTTTTAGAAGATTTTTTCTTCTAAAATCATATAAATACTTTTAACCTTCACTAATGGTAAAAGGACGGATTCGAAAGGATTCGTCCTTTTATCCTTTATTAGACACCGTTAACCATTTAATTATACACTTACTTGACCATATTAAGCAAGCATTATCGAATAAATCCCCATACAATTCACAGGGCATTATTATCATTTACAGTTTTTCCTGAATACACTCGTAATCCGTACCTGAACATATGCAAATATCAGTAACTTCATAATAATTCAGATCATAATATAACTGTAAAACTAATAACAGGCTTCTTATATGCTACACTTATCTTTCCCTTGAACATTCTTACCAGGCTCTCTGCCATAGACAGCCCTATTCCATAGCCTTTTTTCTCACTATTATGTGACTTGTCTTCACGATAGAATCTGTCAAAGAACTGCTTATAATCCACTCCATCTCCGCCAGCGTAATCATTTGACACTATAAATACTGCCGACCTGCCCTTCTTCTGAAGTGATACATCAACTGTTCCTTCTGCATCACAGTATTTAACGGCATTATCCAGAAGAATATTGACAAGCTCTCTAAGCCCCTTCTGATCTGCCACAACATGAACATCGTCAGCTATATTTGCATTCAGCTTAATCCCCTGTGTCTCTGAAATTGATCTAAATGAAGTCATTACACTTCTTACTTCTTCTGTCATATCTACATCTGTCAGAACTATATCCTGTCTCTCCTCAAGTCTGGACAGAACAACAAGCTGTGATATAAGCTCGGACATGCGGTTCACCTGCTTAACTGTACT
>DGRT01000060.1 GCA_002391105.1 Lachnospiraceae bacterium UBA4381
CGTACTTCTTTCTTTCCTTCATACGTGGGTCTCTTGTAAGGAAGCCTGCCTTCTTGAGAACCGGCTTGTAATCCTCACTGGCACCTGCAAGTGCTCTTGATATACCATGTCTGATAGCTCCAGCCTGTCCTGTAAAACCACCACCATATACATTTACTGAAACATCAAACTTTCCTTCTGTTCCTGTAACAGCGAAAGGCTGTCTAACGATAACCTTAAGTGTTTCAAGACCAAAGTACTCTTCAACATCTTTCTTGTTGACTGTTATCTTACCAGTACCAGGTGTAACATATACACGAGCTACAGAGCTCTTTCTTCTACCTGTTCCGTAATATCTTGTATTCTTAGCCATTCTAAGTTCCCTCCTTCTTAGTACTTGATCGTCATCACTTCAGGTTTCTGTGCCTGATGCTTGTGATCCGGTCCGGCATACACGAAAAGCTTCTTGTACATCTGTCTTCCAAGAGGTCCCTTAGGAAGCATTCCCTTAACTGCATGCTCAATTACAAATACAGGGTCCTTAGCAAGCTTCTCCTTAAGAGTAGCTGACTTCATACCACCGATATAGTCAGAGTGATGATAATAGATCTTATCATTCAGCTTGTTACCTGAAACTCTGATCTTCTCAGCATTGATTACGATAACATAATCACCTGTGTCCATGCTAGGTGTATAGGTAGGCTTATTCTTACCTCTAAGCACCTTAGCGATTTCTGATGCAAGACGTCCAAGTGTCTGTCCCTCTGCATCAACTACATACCATTTTCTTTCAATGGTAGATGCGGTAGCCATATAGCTCTTCATCTTTCATTCCTCCTATTTTCCGGGCAGTCTCACGACCACTCAACTCGTCTGCCACTTAAGCCCTGTGACAGAGTAGCCTACTCTGGTGCAGATGCACACTTTTCGGCGCCAATATTTACGACTGTAACCACCTAGAAGCAGTCACAGAACCGTATTTTACTCTATTTAAAAGGAAGTGTCAACATTTTTCTGCAGTTCCAGAAGGGCGAGGCTTTAAACCTATATTCTGAGAAACTCAGGCAGGTAATCGGGCCGGTTAATCTTCTATCGATATGCTAAAACAAAATAGAAAATGTATCCTCTTCTACAGTTATAACCGTATCATTTCCAACTATCTTCATTTCACCGCCACTTACCGAAGAAGCCTTCTCATTCACAATGACAAAGGTTATAGGATAATCACCTGTCCTATGAATACCAACCTCAATATTTCCGCTTTCTTCTCTTGCCGCGTGGATATTTATGCACTCATTTTCCGTATCAGCCTCTGAGTAAACATATCCAACAGTTTCATCTCCTTCACACAGATGATACAGCTTAAATGTTATACCATCCTTTACGTCATACTCAGGGCCGGTCTCGGTATTTGCAAACGGTATCAGTGAACCGGGGCGGGCAAGTATAGGCATCTCTGTATAGCCTACCTTTTCTTTGATCCATTTTCCGCCTTCATACTCCTTACCGGTAACTATATCTATCCAGGCAGCCTCCTCATCCGGAAGATAATACTCTGCAATAGACTTATCATTAAATACAGGAGCAACCAGCAGACTGTCCCCCAGCATATACTGCTTATCAAGATACTGTGCCATCTTATCATCAGGATATTCCATAATCATAGCTCTCATGGAAGGAATACCGGTATGATTTGCATTTATAGCTGTATCCCAGATATAAGGCATAAGTCTGCTTTTCAGTTTTGTATAAAATCTTACTACGTCCACAGCCTCTTCATCATATACCCACGGAACCCTGTAGGAGGTACTTCCATGAAGTCTGCTGTGAGAGGAAAGGAGACCAAATGCAGCCCATCTCTTATATACATCAGGAGTCGAGGTATTCTCAAAGCCGCCTATATCGTGGCTCCAGAAACCAAAGCCCGACATCTGGAGTGAGAGACCTCCTCTGAGGGACTGCTCCATGGACTCATAATCTGACCAGCAGTCACCTCCCCAGTGTACAGGGAACTTCTGTCCGCCTGTAGTAGCTGAACGGGCAAAAAGAACAGCTTCTCCCTTGCCCTTTTTCTCCTCCAGCACCTCGAATACAGCTTTATTATAAAGATATGTATAATAATTATGCATCTTGCGCGGATTCTTCTTGTTATAATATACAGCATCAACCGGAATCCTCTCTCCGAAGTCAGTCTTAAAGGCATCTACGCCCATATCGACCATTCTACGGAGCTGATCCTGATACCACTTTACTGCATCAGGGTTGGTAAAATCTACAACCGCCATTCCCGGCTGCCACATATCCCACTGCCATACTCCGCCATCAGGTCTTTTCAGAAAGTAGTCCTTTTCCATGCCCTCATCAAAAAGCTCCGATTCCTGAGCAATATAAGGATTGATCCATACACAGACCTTCAGTCCTTTGTCATGTATTCTTCTTAACATTCCCTCCGGATCAGGAAATACTCTTTCATCCCACACGAAGTTTGTCCAGTGGAAGTCCTTCATCCAGAAGCAGTCAAAATGAAATACCTTGAGCGGGATGTCTCTTTCCAGCATTCCATCTATAAAGCTCATAACTGTTTCTTCATCATAATTGGTTGTAAAGGAAGTAGAAAGCCACAGCCCGAAGGTCCAGGCAGGTGGAAGTGCAGGGCGTCCTGTAAGTGCCGTGTATCTTGAAAGAACCTCCTTCATCTCCGGTCCATCTATAAAGAAGTAATCCAGCTCCTCACCGGGAACTGTGAAGCTAAGCTTGTTAACTATCTCTGAACAGACTTCAAAGCTTACCTTGTCGCTGTGATTTACAAAAACGCCGTATCCCCTGCTGGACATATAGAACGGAATACTTTTATAGCTTATATCTGTTGCTGTACCTCCATCCTCATTCCATATCTCAACAGTCTGTCCGTTTTTGATAAATGGAGTAAACTTCTCACCAAAGCCATAGAACTTCTCATCAACTGCAACCGAAAGCTGCTGACGCATATACATATCTGTATCTAATGAACTAACATACGCATCACCCTTCCAGTCAGTCTTTATATATGCAAGATCTCTGCCACTGCTCTTGGATAAAATCTCCCCCTTTATCTCTCCATTATCCGGATCCTCAGGGAATTCACTAAGTCTTATATATTCCATGGCAAAGTCCTGCTTCAGGATACGAAGCATAAGATCTCCGCTATATACCCTTATCTCTGTATCATTTTCTCCATATTCCATAAAACCGTTTTCATCACTTATTTCAAGCTCAAAATGCGGAGCATCATCCACTGCACCCTTATAGTGATAGGTTCTGACACGTATAACACCATATAACGGAGCACTGATCTCCAGTGTCAGCACTATTCCACCCAGGGTACAGCCCCTGTTAAAGATCCGTGAAGTAGGAGCGGTAAGCTTAAGACCATCCTCCTTCTTATCTATAAAATAAATCTCCTGAGGTGAAAAGCAGCCCACACCCTCTTTCATGATCCAGCATCCATTACTAAATTTCATATCTATTCCTCCGTATCTCTGTCCGCTATTACAGCAGTTTATGAGAAGCATCAGCCTCTCACCTTACACTTTATGCCTCTATAATAGTGTTCCAACGGCTGTTTTTTCTACATAAAGTATGAGCCTTTTTATACCCTCAAAATTGGTTCATTTGCCAGAATGCCCTTAAACAGTTGCAAATCCATTCTTCATCCTGCTTTCGTATTCATGTACCGGCATAGGCTTTGCAAAGTAGTAGCCCTGTATCATGTCACAGCCCTCTGCCGCAAGGAAGTCAACCTGATCCTTTACTTCAACACCCTCTGCCACAGTTCTCATATTAAGACTCTGTGCCAGCTTTATCGCCTCTGACACAACTATCTCTCCACGGCCATCATCACCGGAGCCCCGGAAGAAATCAGCATCCAGCTTCAGAACATCCAGAGGCATATCCTTGAGAGAATTGAGCGAGGAATAACCGGAGCCGAAATCGTCCATCGAAACTGTAAATCCATACTCCTTGAGCTTTCTAATGGTATCTATCATGGCTTTTTTGTCATCAAAGAAAGCACTCTCTGTAAGCTCTATCTCTATAAGATTATGAGGAGCACCTTCTCTATCCACCATATCTCTTATCTGCTCCGCCAGATCACTTTCCACAAAATGAGCTCTGGATACATTTACAGAAACAGGTACAAGGTTGTAGCCCTCGTCCAGCCATCTTTTCTGATCTCTGGCAACATGAGTCAGCATATAATGGTCTATCTCGGTAATAAATCCATTTTTCTCAAATATAGGTATGAATCTTCCCGGAGTAACAAAGCCAAAGTCCGGTGATTCCCATCTGATAAGCGCTTCCGCTCCCCTGAGAACATTCGTTCTGGGATCGTACTTGGGCTGGTAGTAAACCTGAAACTCTTCATTTCTGACTGCCTGCTCCTGCTTCTCCTGAACCATATCCAGCCATTTTTCTTCTTCAACCAGCTTTTCATCAAATATTACAATCTCTGTCTCATCTGTATCTTCTATAGAAGCTCTGGCAGTGCAGGCGTTGTTATAGCTGGTATCCATGCTGAAGCTCTTTCTCTTTACAACCCTGCCCTTTGCATCCAGCCAGGGACGTACTATATCCACGCCCACCTTCATACTCAGCTTGTGCTCCTGATCAATCCCGCGAATATCCGAAATGATCTCATAGAGCCTTCTCTTTGCACTGTCCTCATCACTGACATTCAGAATAAGTGCAAAGTTAGAAGCAGTAGTATGGGCACACATTTCTTTTGGAGACAGGCTTCTCTGAACCTTATTGTATATGCTTCCAAGAAGCTTTTCGCCGTCCTCAACAGAGTGACAGAGACAGTAATTTCTGTAGTTGACAAGCACCATATTGACTACTGCGTAGGTGTCCCTGGCAGCCCTTCCTTTTCTCAGATACTGTTCTCCTCTTATAAGGAAATACATCCAGTTATGTCCCTTTGTAATGGGATCCTCAAAGAACAGACCAACTATCCTTATTTGTCTTACTATACTGGAAATGACATTTACCAGCATGGTTATCAGCAGTATCAGCACCAGTACTATGATAATTATGGATACGATTCCAAAAAGAAAGAGATCGTTAACATTTACAGAAAAGGATGCTTTACCTGCAAACTTCTCCGCTCCGTCCTTAACATCTACTGCTATCCAAAGCGGAAAATTGATGATTTTGGTTCCGTTTTCGTAAAAATCATCATCGGAATATACTGTTATATACTCATCACCATCGTTCAAATGCTGCTCATCAGCCTGTATCTCTACAGCTTCGTTACCGATATATTTAAAAACCTCTCCCCAGTTAACTCTAAGTCTTCCTTCTGAAACATAAAATATGTTACGCTCCGAATCCCTGTATATATCAACATTTTTCAGAAACTCGGAAAGATCCGCCTTCTCAGGTCCCTCCATTCTGGTATCAGTTCCGGAAGTATGCAGTTTCTGTCCGGAGCTGTCCAGAACCACATAATCATTTTCTCCATTATCCAGCACTGCATGAACCACGCTGTTATCGCCCGCTTCGTACATTTTGGCAAGATTCTCTATCCTGTCATATTCATTCTGAAGCTTCGACGCCGCAACATAGCTGGCGAACAGCCACAGAGTAACGGTCATAATAACCGCAACCATAATCATAGTAATGATAAAAGATATAATGGAGCCCCAGAAGCTTGCCTTCTTAACCTTCTTATACAGAAGCCTGTTCTTGTCGCGCTTCCTGTCGTTTTTCTGTTCCATCTACTCTTCCTCCTTCACAAAACCGGTCATTTCCGGTTCCTATTATCAGCCATACCTTTACCCCTTCTCCGCTCTCCAGATGGCAAATATATATGTCAGTATCAGCAATATAATATTCAATAAAAGCGGCATCACCAGCTCTGAATAATCGGTATGCGTATCATATACAAAGGTCAGCATATAGGTCGGCAGATATTTCCCTATAGGCAGGAAATTCATTATATCCGGCACAAAAAGAACTGTTCCTATAACTGAAATTGCCGCAACTATTCCATTCCTGAACCAGACTGACATCAGCATGGTATATGAAACTATAAATGCCATATTCAGCCCATGTATGAATGCCAGAAGGACTGCATCCGGAATGCTCATGTCACGGACCATAAAAGTATTTGCCACTATATAGTAGAGAATATAGGCTACAAATACGCATGCTCCGGAGGACACTCCATATACGATACATTTTCCAAGTATCAGGTCACTTCTGAGATACCCCTGCTCTATCGGAAGAACCCATTTACCCTTCTTCCACTCCCTGGGCAGTATGCCATTTACAACCAGCACCAGCACAAGACTATAGAAAAATCCTATATAATAGGAAAATACACCAATATTCGCCGACACTATCTTAGGATAGAGTGTTGACATCATATCCTCCAGAGACTGTATATCAAAGCCCGGCAGCTCCATAGTGAGATAGTCCGGAATATCGGTAAATATCACCGTAAAGCCCATTATCATAACTCCGATACCCAGAGCCAGAAGTCCAAAGATAAGCAGCTTTCCTGTGCGGAGTACCTCTTTAATGTCCTTTAATATGCAGCACTTAAGCCCGGTATATTTCATAGGCACACCTCCTGAAATATATTATCAAGTGAAACAGCGGCGCTGCTTATAGATACTATTTCCTGAGGAAGAGCCGCAAGCCCGGAGAGTGCACTCTGCTGACTTTCCAGCTTATGCTCTTTATCCAGAACTATCCTGACTGTGACCGGATCAATCACAAATAATGAAGGAGCAAACCTGTAAAGTGTATCAAGATCCGGTTCGGTACTGAACTTTATTATCATTTCGGAGGAATTCTCCCTGCTCTTCGCCACATCCACTTCTTTTACTATAACACCATTACTGAGAAAGCCTGCCTTGTCACAGATACTATCCATATCTGCAAGGATATGAGTAGAAAGAATAACTGTTTTACCGGCATCCTTCAGCCTGCGAAGTATGGACCTTACATCATTTCTTCCTGAAGGATCCAGAGCGCTGGTGGGTTCGTCCATCAGAACAACCTCCGGATCATTGACAAGCACTCCGGCTATACCAAGTCTCTGCCTCATGCCCCTGGACATGGTTCTTGCCTTTGTTCCGGCAGGAAGCCCTACCATATCCAGAAGTTCATTCCTTCTATCCAGTTTTTTACTGTCCTTCTTATCTGAGTTCATCAGAAGAAAATCCAGATATTCATCTGTAGTAAGATAATCATAGAATTCCGGCAGATCCGGAAGATAACCAATATGCTTCTTCTGAGACGTGTCGCCATCCACATTGCAGCTTCCGCCATCAGCACTGATAAGACCTGACATTATATTCATAAGTGTAGTCTTGCCTGCACCATTTTTACCTATCAGTCCATATATCTCGCCTCTGCCGACCTGAAAGCTGACGCCCTTCAAAACATCCTTTGCACCAAAGGACTTTCTTATATCCTTTACCTTTATCAAACCCTCACCTCATATAAAAAAAAGTCCGACCTGTCAAACAGCCGGACTTCCTTCCATCTCTATATTACTTCTTATTCCGGACAAAATCTACAAAATCACTATAGAGCAGCGGTCTTGCAAAGTAGTATCCCTGGAAGCTCTTAACATTGTAGTTTCTAAGAATCTGCTTCATCCCCTCTGTCTCTATTCCTTCAACACATACCTTTGCGCCGTAAGTAGTTGCCGCATCCACAAAGGTCGCTATAAGCTTCCTCTCCCTCACATCCTCTTCAATCATGGAAACAAAGCTCCGGTCAATCTTGATTATATCAAAGGACAGGTCCTTAACTATACCAATAGATGAAAATCCTGTACCAAAGTCATCCAGCGCAATCTGAATGCCATGTCCTCTAAGATTCACGATTATATTCCTAAGGAGCTGAATATCCAGAAGCCTGCAACGTTCCGTTATCTCCAGACACAGATTCTCAGGAGGATACTTTGTTGCATCCAGAATACTCAGAACCTTATCTACAAAGCCGGGTTCCTCAAGCTGAGTATAAGCCAGATTTACGTTCATAACGAATTCGGGATTATCCCTGATTATACTCTTAGATGCTTCAATTGCTGTACGCAGTATCCATTCTCCCAGCTTAGGAAATAACGGATCCCTCTCCAGAAGCGGTATAAAATGATCCGGCGGAACAGTCCCGTACTTATCATCCTTCCAGCGAAGCAATGCCTCGGCACCGATCACCTCCTCAGTTTCAGAATCAACAACCGGCTGAAACACAAGATAGAAGCCCTGATAATCCCTGATAATAGAATCCCTTATGGAATGAAACTTCTCCACACGGTATCTGTTTTCATCATTCAGGTCATTCAGGAATTCCACCAGATTGCCCTGTCTTCTGACCTTGCTCTCTCCATAAACAAAGTTAACACAGGAATAAACCGTCTCATAATCCACATCAAAGTTGCTTACATGAATATATCCGGCATTAAGATCCAGTACCAGAGGTATGCCATCAACAACAAAGGAGCTTCTGACGTATTTTCTTATCTCCTCATACTTCTGTTTTATGATATCTTCATGCAGCCCCCGACTGATAACACCGAACTTGGTACCATCAAGCCGATACACACTTCCTGTATTTCCAACAAAATCATGAAGATATCTTCCGAACTTCTGAAGTATCTTGTTGCCAAAATGGTACCCGTACACTTCGTTGTATTCAGAAAACTTTCCTATGCCTACCATAGTAAAGTTCATCTCAAAATGATTCTCCATGTTGTACTGAATATCCTCAAGGAGCCCATATTGATTTCTAAGTCCCGTTACAGTATCTATATGTCCCTGAACTCCATGATTACGGATAACTCCGACAAAGTAATTCAGATTGCCCTTATCATCCCTGAGTACAGTTCCGCGACAGGTACATACATCATATGCTCCATCCGGCTTTCTGGCACGATACTGCATATCATGACCATTCTGCACACCGGCAAAGATTTCCTCAATACCATTATGATATACCTCTCTATCCTCAGGATGAATCTTCTTCTCCCATATATCACCGGCAGCCTTCATATATTCTCCCGGAAGACCGAACTTAACAACCGCCGCTTCAGACCATCTGGAAACATCATATCTCATATCACATACATAGACATAGGTTCCCTCTGCAGCAACGGAAAATGCATCAAAAAGCGTGTTCAGCTTCTTTATTCTGTATTCGGGCATCTCGCCAAATATACTATCTAACCCCATAAAAACACCTCTAATCACAGATATAGTTATTGTAACATATAACCATATCATTTAACCACAATAAAATGCTTTTTTTACAATCATTTCACGATTAATCTGTAAATATATAAAACAATAGTAATTATTCAGCAAGACGCAGGCTTCACCTCATATAGATATGCTAGTCATATATGTATGACCTGAACAGACACAAATAATCACTAGCTTTTTTAGAGTGCACTGTTTATAATCGAAGTGTGGATATTTTGGGACACCACAAACTGCAAATGAAAGGTCATACCGATGGACAAAAAGAGCAAATCCGGTTTCACTAAAATGTTTCTTATTCCCAGCCTGATACTTGTAATCTTACTGGGAATATTCATCATATTTGACCTCTATTATATCGGCGGGTCCTCTACTATTCTGGTCAGTGCCATAGACGAATCCAATAAAAATATAGAATACTATACGGACGATGAAAATATTGCCATAGTTTCAGATATCGGATATGAAAGATACACCGATACTGCATTTGTAAAGATTAAAGCAGTCGGTAAAGGTCAGACCACTCTTCATGTGATGGATCACAGTTCAGGTAAGGCATCAGAACTCGCCCATTTCAATATAAATGTTAAAGCCTTTAATATCATCCTTCAGGACAACTGGATCGGTTCTATGGATAACGTATGGATAATCCTGATAGAGATAGTTATCCTGCTTCTTATCATGCTTATCAATCTGTTATTCATCTGCATAAGAGAATCCGGAAAAACCATATATTCTTACAGACTTATGTACTACATCGGAATTACTATATTTGTTGGAATGACACTGTCTATCTGGATTTTCAGCATGCTGATGGATGAATACTTTTTTGAAGAAAAGCTTTATATAATATACTCAGATATTCTGGAAGTATTTATGCGATTTACTTTATTCATGTTTCCGTTTAATTTTATATTTTCCATACTTCTTGCCATCAGCAACATCATACTTCTTAAAAAAGAAGGAAGACATATTACCAACGCCCTCGGAATACTGCTGGGAATACTGCTGATAGGTCTTTCTATAGCATCCTTTACATCCTATGGTTTTCTGGAAAAGATCATCGATGTCCATTCCTATCTCGGATATCACATATCGATTTTTGTAGAAAATACCATCAATATACTCCTAACATATCTTGACTGCCTGATGATAAGTGCTATCATCTGCACACTGAAGGCAGAGAAAAATGTACCACCCCTCGACAGGGACTACATGATAATACTTGGCTGCGCCATCAGAAAGGACGGAACACCGACTCCGCTTCTCAGGGGCAGAGCCGACAGAGCACTGTGGTTCGCTGAAAAGCAGAAAGCCGCTACAGGTAAAGATCTTACCTTTATAGCCTCCGGCGGACAGGGAAATGATGAGGTTATATCCGAAAGCGAATCCATCCGGAATTATCTGATAGAAAAGGGTATATCCAGCGACAGGATAATACTGGAAAACAGATCTGTAAGCACATATGAAAATATGAAATATTCCTATGATATTATTAAAAATGATATTATTAAAAAACAAGCCCCTGAAGCTAAGGTATCCTTTTCAACTACAGGATATCATGCCTTCAGGAGCGGTCATCTTGCTGAGAAGCTTGGAATGAACATCTCCGGAGTAGGAAGCAAGACCAAGCTCTACTTCTATGTAAATGCCTGGATCAGGGAGTTCATAGCAAACCTGAATAATGAGAGAAAAAAGCATATCATCAATATACTGGCTTTAATCATCATCCAGTTAATCCTTACCTCAATAAGCTATTTCTTTAATATTTCCTAAGTCATGAGTTCTTCTTCCTGTTAATAGTCCTGCTGCGTTCCTCCATAAGCTTCTTCATATTCTCACGGGAAATAGCAGGATTATAGGAAGAGGCATCTCCCCTATTATCTGTATAGGCTTCTTCTTCAGCCGCCTCCATAGCTCTGATAGCAGCCGCCTCATTTGCCTTATATGCCTTTTCTGTCTCTAATTCTGTCTTTGTATATTGCATTACATCTCTGTTTTTATAGAAGAAGTACTTTGCAAATATTGAAAAATCTGTTGAAAGCTTTCTACAGATAGCATCTGAAACATCAAAATTAATCTCGGGATAGAATCCAACATTTCCTATATTTCTCTGTTGCAACATTCTCTCAGTTATATATCTGAATCTTTTCACAGCCGTATCAAAGTCAGTAAAGCCCTCTATCGTAATATTGGATACCCACGTACTTAGTCCACTAGCAAATATCCCATGATTAGCTGTCCTGCTATATATATCATCCCATTTCAGATAATTTCCATCACTCTCCTCATCATTTTCCTCATCAATCTCCGATCCATCATCCAGTCTGAGTATGCAAAGAACCGTGTTATAACGGCTGATTCTTTTATCATCTTCTAATTTTTCTATAGAATAATCCTCATAAAAATCTATCAGACAATCATCTACATATTTAGAGTATTCCAGCAGCCTTTTCCTGCCCACTATAAGCATTAAGGTTCCGGTAGCCTCATCATTAAAAACAGGAATCAGTATCCTTTCAAACAATTCCTTATCAGTATGACTATATGTATATCTATAAAAATCCCGGCATATATTCTGATATTCCTCATTTTCCCAGCTTGTGGCTTTAGCTTCAGATTTTAATGCAACAGCTTCCTTCAGGGAACTCTGATTATTGGCATGTCCCCTGAGATAAGCTTCAAATTCAAGCATCATAGAAACCTTATCTGTATATTCCTGCTCACTTGAAGCTCCGGGATTCTTCCGGCTTTTCATAGAGGAGGCTTTCCTGTCAGGATCCTTTCCCCTTTTGGTATGATTATGTATATAATCCAGCCCACACTTTTTAAGGATATTATATTCATAGGTTTTATATAAGCTCTCGTCCTCCAGCTTTGCCTCCGGCTGATACATAACCCTGACAGCCTCATCAGAAGTCATCTCCCCCGACTGTATCTCCTGTATCAGATTACGCATTTTCTTTTTCAGACAACCAAGCTTACTTTCCTTCAGCAGCATAGCAGAAAACAGCATCAGATATTCAGCAGGAGTGATTACAGCCTCCTCATAGCAGATACTTATAATCTTCAGAATAGTATATTTGTCCCGAAGCACAGCACCATAAAGATCATCCATATGCTTTTTCATCTCCTGAAGGAAGCTCTCCCGAGAATCCATTACAAAAAGATCAGGGACAGTTTCCGGAGATTTTCTTATCATATCTATAAAGGTCTTCCACTCATCCACGTTACCGGTAAGCCTTTGAGCATTTTCATCCTTCCTGCTTTTCAGATACTTATAAAGAAAGCTGTTTTCAGCATTTTCAGCACTATACCAGTTATCGTAAAGAGCCTGATAAACCTCCTCCTTATTCAAAAAATCTGTCACGAAAGGCTCCTCCTTCTCTGGGCTTCAAAACGAATTCTTCTTATGGCATGATTAATATGCTTATCAATTAGTCCATATCCATTATCGAAAGATATCGGCGATATTTCATTTTCATAAAGATATATAGATATCATCTTACGAACAGTCTGGCTAAAGTCCGGATGCTCTATACTATAGAAAAGTCTTCTGAAATCAATATAATTTGTTACAAATGCGTCCTTATCCGGAAGCTTTTCTGCCCATGCCTGCTCAGCAAGAAGTGACTCTTCATACTCTTCGTCCATCTGTTCTTCCTGTCTTCTTGCCTCCTCCTCATATTCCTCCAATGTAGGCGTATATATCCCTCCATTCAGTTCCAGCTCATAGTCCTTCTCATACTGATAACGAAGATGAGACGGCAGATCAGGATTATCAAGAAGCTCCTGCAATTCTTCCAGGCTGAGCGAAGGCTGGTACTCCATCATAGGATCAAACTCGGAGGGATCTGCCTCAACAACCTTTATTCTGGGTGAATCAATCCACTTACTTATATCCAGTATTTCCTCTGCTTTTACTTCTGCAGCACCAACAGTCTCCCCTGCTGATTCTTCGCCGTCCGTCTCAGTGGCAGACTTTTCTTCTTTGCCCGTATCAGTGACAGTCTCCCCGTCTGTGCCCGTATCAGCAGCAGACCTTTCCTCTTTATATTCCTCTTCATATCCAAGACTCTTACACAGTTCTTCATATATTGGTCTTTCTTCATCATTATAAAATGCAGCGATTCCCTTTCCGGTTATAATCCTGACCCCCTCATTCATCAGATCAAATATATCATATCCCGGAAATTCTTCCCGATATACCAGAACCTCATGCTCTATCTGTAACTCTCTGTTAATATGCTCTGATTTTTTCGCCAGTTCCAGAATATCCTTATAATCCTTTGCCTCAACAATATGAGAAAAATAAAAACTGATATCCGGAAGAATACTTTTCACAGATGGACCTGTTATAGCACAATACAGAAATTTTCTATACAGCTCCTCAGTCCTATCATCAAGCCCTTCCGAAGCACATTCATTTACCAGATACTCGTTATAGCTGCTTAGAATCTGATCCAGCATCTCCTCCAGCTTTTCAGGTATGATCCTGTCATCATCATCAGAGAGCCTCGGACGAAAGCTCTCGTGAAAACCATAGATAGCATCTCTCATCTTCTCGAAGCTCTCTTCAAGCTCTTTTTCTCTATAACCTATTAACCGCATAGCGGACTTATCATATTTCTTCATAGCATTTCCTTTCTACTGTTTATATCCGGTTCACTACAACTTAAAATGTAACACGTATCCCATCCTAAAACAACACTTACAGAGGTGACAGGGCCAGCCCCCCGTCACAGCCAACAGACCTGCTAGCCAAATATCAGCTTCGGTCCCTTAACCAGCAGCAGCCATATAACTGTAGCTGCTACTCTGGCATTACAGGCATCTGTGTAGTCCTCCTGCATTATATTATTCTCCATAAGCTCTTCATCTGTATATATATGAAGTATATGCTCCTTATCAGGAGCCATATCCATATATTCAAGACATATGCTCATCAAAACTCCCAGATTTGACACACCATACTCAGAATACATATGTGATGCAATCTCCTGAATCCAGGTATCATACCAGGAATCATCCCATCCCGGACTCTCCTTCAGCATTTCCACATATCTGTCTATCGAAAGAAGTGCGAAGGGTCTTACCAGCTTCTCATACTCCGTACTGTTACGTCGGTCTTCTATCGGATTGCCTCCGGAATATTTAATATCTTCTTTATAATACTCTCCAAGACAAACTATGTATGCCAGCGCCCTTAGCTTCTCACTATTCTGGATATCAGTACTTTCAAATCCATTTGCCGGATCTGAAAGGATATCCATATATGTTCCACTTCTTCTGTAATCAATCCCAAGAGACTCCTTGATATTCTCCTCAACCTCCGGCATGAGCTGATGGATGTAGGGAGGCAGGGTCCTTCTGATTGGCAGGTGCACAAAGTTTCTAAGTGCGCACCTGGCATACAAGGTTCTGTTTCCATTACTACCCAAAACGCCACTAAAAACTGTAACCATAGTTCCTCACCCCCTAATCTACATACCTGTCAGCAAATACAGCACCCTGCCCCGAGGTATAGACCATAACCTTATCACCTGACATATCCTGAACACTTTCGGGAAGCTTATTGGCAACATCAGCTATAAACTTTGCAGTCTGACCTCTGGCTCCGCCAAGGTATATCATAGTATCACAGTTATTAATAATGGTGCTCGCCTGAGGATGACTATACATATGCTCAAGCTGTTCCACATTCTGTAAGATGATACTTACATATATCTCCCTGGATCTTATAACCGGGATAAGCTTATCAAAATCCTCAATTATAATATTAGATGCAAAGTCATCCAGGATTACCCGTACCGGAACCTTAAGTATCCCGTCCTCATTAGTATCAGCCTCTTCCATAATTCCCTGAAAAAGCTGTGTATAGAAAACATTTATGATATGATCCATACTGCGGTCATTATCACTGATATTCAGAAAATACATTATCTTTCTCTGCCCCAGCTCCCTGAAGGTTATGCAGCTTTCGCCTGCAAAAATATTATCGTATTCATCATAGGTAAATACCTCCAGTGCATTAGTTACAAATGCCAGTACACCCGCCCAGGTCTTATCCGCCACTATTATTCCGCGATACATATGAAACATACTGACAGCAAAACTCTTTGGATCAATAGTCTCCTGCTCATCAAAGAAGCTGACATCCGGCTTATTGTTGCTCGTTTCATCAGAGAGTACCTTATATAGTTCGGCTACAGTTTTCATATTCTGTTCCTCTCTGGGATAAACCTCTAATACGTAGGCTATCAGGCTGACAAGAACATTTCTTGCCATATCAATCCAGAACTGATCTCTTGTGTCACCCGCAACCAGAACACTTGCCAGCTTCTTCAGATCCGCCTTAAAATATTTGGTCACCTTAACCGAATTTCCCTTTTCATCAGTGGCATCTACCTCATAACGCCTTATTGCATCCAGCAGATTATAATGCTCAGAATTCTCAGGATGTATAAAGTCAATCAGGTGCACCTCGAAGCCCTTTTCCCTGAGCACCTCACTATTTCTTCTATAGAGAAGTCCCTTGGTATCAGCCACTACCATACTATGAGTGGCACTGCGGATATTTGGCTCAACATACCCTCTTGTCTTACCCTTTCCTGTACTTCCAATGATCACATCATTATTATTAAGACTGGTGGTCCAGGTATCATTAGACCTCATAATCCCCTTTGCAAGTATGCGGTATCCGCACAGCTTTTCAAATTCAGCTCTTCTGTTCCTGTTATTCTTGTTTCCTTTAGTGTTATTATTCTTCATAGTTTATTATCCTTTCTTTAAATATTTTCTATATATTATTTCTATATAATTCTTTCTATATAATCTTCTCTACATAATCTTTACTGCCTGATACTTGCATCATATTTTTTTGATAATTCCTGTTGCCACCCCGAAGCTCACTGCCTCCTCGGCATCCATGAAGTAATCCATCTTAGTCTTCTCATAAACCTCCTCTATAGACTTCCCACAGCACTGGGCTATAATTCCTCCCAGTATCTTACGGGTTTCCATCAGTTGTCCGGCTTCCCGCTCCAGGTCAAATACTTTCTTCGCTCCTGAACTTCCCACTACCAGAGGATCATGAATCATTATCTTGGTGTGAGGGAGCATTTCACGTTTCTTACCTGCCATAAAGATTATAGAGCCCATACTTGCTGCTGTTCCTATACATACTGTATTCACCGGACAGCTTATAGACTTAATGGTGTCATAAACCGCCAGTCCGCTAACCACCTCCCCTCCCGGACTGTTAATATAGACGGTTATAGGTTTCTTTGAATCAAATGCCTCCAGGCAAAGCAGATACTGTATCAGCTTATTGCTGCTCTCAGCATTTACTTCTTCGGTAAAGAATATCTTTCTCTCCTCCAGTAATTTATCCTCCGGATAAATGATATCGATACCTCTTGATGTTTCCTTTAAAAATCTTCCGTTCATCTTATTTTTACTCCTTTCTAAATCATGCATTATTAAATATCTCCGAACAGATCTGACCGGTCTTTTGATTCTTTTGACCCTTTTAATACTTCCGAATCATTTTCGGTCTGATTTGCTCTGCTGATATAAATATACACGAACCCGAATACCAGAACGTACATTCTACGTTACGTTTGGACAAAAGCAAAAAAAAGATCCGGGATTACCCAGATCTTCTGATTAATTCTTATCTATTATTTATCTATTTTACAAAGCTCATAAAAGGACTATCATCTCTTTATACCGAGTTTTGCATAGTATGCACGCTTGGCTTCATACATGGCATCATCAGCTATTCTAACAAGCTCCTCTATAGAGCAGCCATCATGCTCCTCTGCCGTCGCATAGCCTGCTGATAAGGAAAGCTTCTCTCCCTTCTCACCAGTCCAGGTTCCTGTCCTTTCTTCAAGACTGGCAAGTCTTTTCTCAGCTTCCTCCTTAGTCAGATTTGTAAATATGACAAATTCATCTCCACCGGTTCTGTAAAACTTATCGCATTTTACGAATACCTTGTCGATGCTGTCTGCCGCAGCCTGAATAAGCTTATCGCCGGATTCATGTCCAAAGGAATCATTTACCTTCTTAAGTCCGTTTATATCTATTACAAACGCTACCAGATCCTTCGGAATCCCATCCTTGCTGTATCTGTCCAGTCTCTTATGATATGCATATCTGCTGAGTGCGTCCGTAAGAGCATCTGTCATAAGCATAGACTTCTGAAGCTCCAGCATATCATCCTGTTCAATCTGTTCATATTCATTATAATGAATAAACAGAAGTGCAGCACCTAAAGTGAGTGAGATATAAGCTGTTCTGAACTCAGAACCGAATATCTCCTGAATCATGACTCCGATTATCACCATCAGCATTATGGCATTTATCGACATTCTATTGAGCTTTCTAAAGGTCAGTCCATAATAAATATATTCTATGATTACTATCAGCAGAACTGCACCATAAACACCAATGTAAATACCATATAGAGGTCCGTGGGAATAATTATTATTCTCATCAATACTAATCATCCAGCCGGTAAATGCGGATATTATCTGGAATATCATATTGAAGATAATTATAACCGAAAGAATCCTGATGCCCTTTTTACGTCCCCTGATCTGCGCTGCAAGAACCGCTCCTGCCGCCGGAGTAAGTATATAGTCTTCACATTTTATGAATCTTAGTGACCAGGTCGGAAATCCCGGATCTCCACTCATCTGCACACCAAGCCACTCCGCCAAGGCGGAAAGCGCAATCATAATGTATGCTACATAAAATATTCCTTTTTCACTTTTGTCCATCCTATCATTTTCTTTTACCAGAATAGCTAGTACCCCCAATGCCATCCAGGAAATAAAAATAATAGAGGTATAATAACTTATCATGAAATTCTCATCCTTCAGCAAATAAACATATATATCCAGATTAAAGCGGATATATACGTTATCCTTCAAAGCCCCCTTGGAATTATTGACAACACTGTCATAAAGCTATAATCATGTACATTATACTTTTAACCACGTGTTGATTGCAACCATTATTTCTCCCTACTTCCGACCGGAAGAACTTATGAGTCCATGAGCTTCAGGACAGCAATAACAAAAACAGCCTGAGGGGCTAGCCGACCCGCTAACCCTTAAGGCTGTTTCCTGTAAGGAACCTCATATGAAAAGTAAGGTCTCGCTATGTTAAGCTTTTCTATTACCTGAGTAAGTTACTTCGTCAGAAGCTTTTTCTTCTTAGCCATAACTACTGACTGGATAACCAGGAACAGACAGAGCATTGCTGCTATAGTGATTCCTGTCCACCACGCCTGATCAAGTCCGGCTGAGGAAACTATATTCTGTATGGTAGCCAGAGACAGAACACCAAACAGTGTTCCTACTATATTACCAACACCACCTGTAAGCATGGTTCCACCGATAATGGATGAAGCGATAGCATTCATTTCCATACCTGATGCATGAGAGGCAGAGCCTGAACCAACATGCATGAAATATACAAAGCCTGCTACTCCTGCCAGAAGTCCGCATATAAGATGTGACAGGAATCTGGTTCTCTTAACATTAATACCCAGCATAAGTGCACTCTGGCTGTTTCCTCCAACTGCATAGAAGCTTCTTCCAAGCCTGGTCCATCTAAGAATCACAAAGAATGTGATAACTACAAGCAGTGCAACCAGAACACCTATCTCTACATAAGCATTTACATAGTTACCGAGCTTATTCACGGAACCAAAGCCCGGAACTATAACTCTTGTATCCTTGAGACTAATAAATGCTTCATTTTGCACATTAAATGGTGCTGTATGAACTATGGTTGTCATACCTCTTGCAAAGAACATTCCGGCAAGAGTAACTATAAATGGCTGTATATCCAGATAAGCTACCAGGAAGCCCTGGATAAGACCAAATGCAAGTCCGATAGCAAGCGCTATACCAACAGCTCCCAGTACATTTCCATTATGGAAGTCCAGATAAACCGCACAGCTCATGCTGACCAGCGCAACCACACCACCAACTGATATATCAATACCTCCACAAATCATTACTATACTCAGACCTACTGAAGTTATAATAAGTGCCGCATTGGCATTTAATATATTGAAAAAGGTCTGCGGCTTCAGAAAGCCCTGTCCCTGAAATACTATCGCCCCTATGTACATCAGGAAAAATACTACTATTGTTATCGTCAGAAGGAGAGTAGTATCATTTGTTCTGCCAAACCATCTGGTGAAATTCGCACCAAAACCGGTCTTTTTCTTCTCATTCATGTTAAGCCACCTCCTTCTTTGGCATGATCTTTGTCCAAAGCTGTGAGAGCTTCTTTCTGACAATCGGTGTACTAAGTACAACCAGGATTATAACTACAACTGCCTTATAAGCTGATAAAGCATCAGAATTAACATTCATCTTATAAAGTGTAGTTGTAAGGAACTGAATGATGTAGGCTCCCAGTACAGAAGCGGTCATGTTGAACTTACCACCACTAAGTGCATTTCCACCAAGCGCTACTGCCAGGATGGCATCCATCTCTATATCCTTTGCTATAACCGAATAGTTAATAGTCGAAAGACGGCTTACCTTTATAAGTCCTGCAACTGCTACACAAAGACCAAGTATTACGAAGGTAAGGAACTTGATGAACTCAGGACTAATACCATTAAGCCTTGAAGAACTTCCATTGATACCAACAGCCTGTGTATAAAGACCAAGAGTAGTAAACTTAAGTACAAGCATGATAATGATGACACATATCACTGCTATAAAGAATGGCGTAGGTATCGGAACTCCCGGTATATACCCACCAAAATATCCAAAGGAGGGTTCGCTTATGATCGGAAGCTCATTGTTGTTTATCCAGGCAGCTATTGAACGTCCTGCAGTAAACAGTATCAGTGTCGCAACCATAGGCTGGATCTTGAAATAGGCAACGAGAATTCCGTTAAATGCGCCAAACAGCATTGATACCACGCAAGCCACTAAAAATGCTACTATGATCGGAGCCTGCAACCTTTCCGGTCTTGAATCATTACCGCACAGCACCCTGAGGATCACACTACCGGCAATGGCGATGGTAGCTCCAACAGATATATCCTGTCCACCTGATGCTGCTGTAACCAGTGTCATACCTATAGCAAGTATGGCAAGCTCCGAACCATAATCCAGAATGGTTATCAGATAACCCGACAGAACCGGATTACCGGCACTGTTGGTTCCAAGTGTTATCTTGAAAAATGACGGATCTACGATCAGATTGAAAAGAGCCAGAGCCACAAGAGCTGCTATCGGTATAAGAAGTTGTTTGTTGAATACTCTTTTTTTACTCATTACTCTCCTCCTTCTGGTTCTTATTACCTGACTTTGGTGCATCGCCACCGGCAATGGTCTTCATTATTCCACTCTGAGTAAGCTCATCACCCTTCAGTTCACCTACAACCTTTCTATCTCTCATTACTACAAGTCTTGAGCATGTACGAAGCATCTCATCTGTTTCTGAAGAGATAAAGGTTATGCTCATTCCTTCCGACGCCAGCTTCAGTACCAGCTTCTGAATATCTACCTTTGTTCCTACATCAATACCTCTGGTAGGCTCATCAAGTATCAGATACTCCGGATGCATCAGCAGCCATCTTGCAACGATAACCTTCTGCTGATTACCACCGGAAAGTGACTTGATCGGCGTATCTGCAGATGCTGTTTTTATATCCAGAAGATCTATATACTGCTCTGCCAGCTTATAGGTCTCAGCCTTGGAAAATGGTTTAAAGAAGCCTCTCAGCACCTGTGCTGCAAGGATAATATTCTCTCTTACAGAAAGATCACCTACTATACCATCAACCTTTCTGTCTTCCGGCAGATAGGCTATGCCCTGCTTCATGGCATCTATAGGCTTACTGATCTTAACCTCTTTACCATTCTTCTTAACCTTACCGCCTATAACTCTGTCCGCTCCGAAGATTGCTCTGACACATTCACTTCTTCCGGAACCCAGAAGACCGGTAAATCCATTTACCTCACCCTTCTTAATGTAGAAATCAAATGGCTTTATACCTGCATCAGACTGAAGCTGCTCTGCTTCAAATACAGGTATCTCATCCGATGCTTCTTCTGCAGCTTTGGAATCTCCCTTTATATCAGAAAGATCATCCAGCTCCTTACCCAGCATCTTGGATACCAGTTCAACTCTCGGAAGCTGGCTTATATCATATTCACCTACAAGCTTTCCATCTCTGAGAACTGTTATCTTGTCACATACCTCATATACCTGATCAAGGAAATGCGTTACAAAGATAATACCAACACCCTTTGCCTTAAGATCTCTCATCAGTCCAAACAGCTTCTGAACCTCACTGTCATCAAGAGATGAAGTCGGCTCATCAAGTATCAGAACCTTGCACTCCATATCGACTGCTCTTGCAATGGCAACCATCTGCTGTACTGCCAGTGAACAGCTTGCCAACTGCTGAGTAGCACTGACTGCTATATCCAGGGATTTGAGAATCCTGTCAGCATCCTCATTCATCTGCTTCCAGTTTGTCAGTCCACCCTTGGTTCTTCCTATAAACATATTCTCAGCCACAGTCAGATTAGGACAGAGAGTAATCTCCTGATAAACTGTACTGATGCCCATATTCTGTGCATCCTGCGGTGAATGAATATGTACTTCTGAATCATTTCCCTTCAGGAAGATCTTGCCTTCCTCTTTCTCATAGACTCCGGTAATAACCTTTATCAGCGTTGACTTACCGGCACCATTTTCACCCATAAGTGCATGTATCTCGCCCTCACGCAGAGTGAAATCCACATTTTGAAGAGCCTTAACTCCCGGGAAGGTTTTATATATATTACGTAGTTCTAAAACCGCATTTTCCTTCACGACTTCACCTCATCATTTCTTTCTAAGTTAACTGTTTCTAAAGAATAAGGGTGCAACATTTATATGCCGCACCCCCACCCGTTTTTTTATGGTTTATAATTTAGATACCGTAATTATCTACATCTTCCTGTGTGATAGTTGAAGCATCAAAGCCCTTCTCCTGCATGATGATAGTCTTCTCAGCGATTGTCTCACCCTTCTCAAGCTTCTTGATAACTTCATCAATGTAGCTTGCCTGGAAAGGATTACACTGACCATCATAGTTCCAGTTCTGTGCAAGGAGCTCTTCAAGTGCCCACTTATTGCAGTCAAAGCCCATAACTACAACGTCCTTACCAACGCCGTGAGAGATGTTAGCCTTGTCAAGTGCCTCTACAGCACCCTTAGCCATATCGTCGTTCTCTGCATAGATTACGTTGAAGCTTTCGCCTGAGTC
>DGRT01000038.1 GCA_002391105.1 Lachnospiraceae bacterium UBA4381
CCGGTCAGTTCGACCGAATTTAGCAGTATATGATATCAGCATTTATACAATTGGTCAATTATAATAACACTATTATTTCACTTATATTATAATAACCAGACCTACCCTAGTCATAGATCTGGTTTCACTACCTCCTGTATTATTTTGTTATTAAACCCTGGCCTGTCTATATAACAATATTTGAAGAAAATATCCCTTAAAAATCAGAAAAAAACGCTTTTTTGAAAAAGGACAAAGTCTTGAAGTGCCCTATTTATAAGGTCTCCGCGACTTTGTCCCTATTATGACATATGAAATATCAGGCATCATGTTCCGTTATTTTTCTAATAACTTGGCAGGGATTTCCGGCTGCCAGACAATCCGAAGGAATGTCTTTTATCACTACGCTCCCTGCACCTATGACCGAACCATTGCCTATAGTCACACCACCGCATATGGTAACATTTCCTGCAATCCATACATTATCACCTATTGTTACAGGTTTTCCATATTCCTTATCAGTTAATACTCCATCTTCCCTATAGTAAGTATTCCTGTCCTGCCACCTTAAAGGATGCATTGGTGTAAGAATAGAAACATTAGGCCCGATAAATACATCATTTCCAATTTTTACTGGGCAGGTATCAAGTATAGTAAGGTTAAAATTTGCATAAGTACGTTCACCTATACTGGTAAAGCATCCATAATCAAACTGAATCGGTCCCTGTAAATATACATTTTCTCCCAGTTCGCCAATCAGTTCTTCCATGATTTCCTGACGTTTTTTCATCTCAGTTTCAGGTGTAGCATTATATTCAAAAGAAAGCTTATGCGCCTTTATTCTGAGTTCCAAAAGCTCAGGATCATTTGGATCATATATCTTTCCGGAAAGCATCAATTCTCTCTGGTTCATTTTAATTCTCCTTATTTATTCATTAGAGCAATCATCTTTGCAAATCCGGTGGAATAGCAAATCGCCACTCCACCGGCTGTTTTCATTCTTTATTATCGATTATTCGACCGATATTATATATTTTTTCACCTCTCATCATCCAATTTTACGGCTTCGGTTTCTACCCAGGCAGGGCTGAAGCCGCTTCTGAGTGCTATATTTTGCGAATGGATATTTGCGGCGGCAGTACCGTAAAATGGGATATCACCCATTTCAATGATCTTGTTTTTTAATAACGAAACCAGATAGGAACCGATTCCTTTTGATCGGTACGCCGGCAGTACATCGATTCCAATCTGCTGCCAATGTGGTGCGTCCTCAGAGCATCCTGCCATACCCATTATGGTTTCTCCATCAACTGCGATAACTACAATCCTGTCAGGTCTTACCGGACACGGCTCAGGAAAAGCAATCGCATTTGGAAATCGCGAATCGCCGTAAAAGGTATTTATCTCATCGTCATAAAGCCATTTCACAGCGCATCGCTGAACGGGCTTCACATCCTCGCAGGGAAGGAACATATGATGTGTAGGCGCCATCTGATAGCCATATTTTTCAAGCTCCCTGTTCAGCATAATAAGACTGTCCAGTTCAAAAAGCCGATGACCTTCCTTATCCTTAACAAATTCATGCAGAAAATCGTGCAGACATGGATCTGCTGTAATGACAGTATTTGGTCCAAGCGTTGCCATTTCCAAAAACGGCGCTCCAGGGCTGTAACTCCTTCTTCCATCATTCAGCGCTGAAGTAGTGATCACATTTTCGGCTGACAGGAAATCAGAAGAATTACAGTTAAGATCAACAGATAACTGTTTCAGAAGCTTTTCACGGAATTGTTTCAAATAAGTATTCATAAGATTTTCTCCCCTTAGTCCGGCTACTCAAATGTAATGAATAACCTTTCGCAGAATAGAATACCATCTTTCGTTGAACAATGCACCAAAATAGTGCATCGTATTTGTGTTAGTTCAACCTGGTCTAATTATCTTTGACGATTCTTTATTACAATATTAATCATTCTAATTTCATTCAGATAATTTCTAGCATTTATTCTTTCCATTTCCCTCATAATAAAAACCCACTGACCAAATAATGACCAGTGGATAGTGTAAGGAAGCTAATATTACTGAGTAACTCCTAATTTTTCCATAAGAGCCTCTTGTAATACTCGTGACACATTTAAGTGCGCAGCTTCTGCTGCCTGATTGAGCCATGATGGAATACTAACATTACGTCTTACAGCTTTATTATTTATTTGTCTGCGATACGCTTCTAAGTCCAAATCCACCAATGTCACAAAAGATTCTCCAGCATCTGCAAACTCTCCTGATTCAACATCTATGCTCGAAATAGAACTTGCTTTTGGTATTTCTTCATCGGACATATCATATAGCATACCTCCAATATAATCTCTCGCCATATGATATGCATTTTCTAATCCATACCCTTCTGTCATTCCATTAATATCAGGAACATAAACCAAGTATGTATCCTTATCATCTTTTGTTGCTGTAAATATTACTGGATATATAACTACCATAATACACCTCCTATATATTTAAGGGGATTTGCGGACTATTTAAGTCCCCATTTTCTTATTATTGACTTTGCTAAATTTTCATTAATTTCTTTATGCCTTGGAATCTCTTCTTTATCATTGCCTCTTTTATAGATATCATGATTAGCTCCATGGTGGTCAAATTTAAACCCTGCTTCTTCAAGCTTTTTTATCAAATCTCTTTGCTTCATGTATCATACCCCCTACAAGTATTATGATACACACTTTTTGTGTATTTATCAATAGTTTCTTTATCCATTATTTACACACTTTTTGCAGGTCATTATTCCGTTGTCAATGCACAGTTGAACAATGCACTAAAATAGTGCATCATGTTTGTAGTATATTCAGTTCAAATTAAATACACTAATAATAGCAATAGTATGATATTATTTTTAGAATAATTATAGCTTATTATACTGTTTCTTCCAACGGTATTATCTTGAATAATCTTTTACTAACCGGTATGTATATGTTTGAGTATTGTTTTTCTGTTAACCTTTAAAATCGAACATGGTATAGCCCTATCATATTTACATTAGCATTGATTATAAAATGCCTTCGCAAATTCTCTCATCGACTGAATATCTTCTACACCTGCTGTTTCATATGCCGAATGCATCGCAAGCTGTGCCAGCCCTATATCCGCAGTATTAACAGATACATGTGAGTTAGAAATATTTCCAAGAGTGCTTCCTCCCGGTTCATCTGAATGATTTACAAACACCTGATACGATATATCATTATCCTCGCAGATTTTTCTTACAAATGCACCTGAGACAGCATCTGTTGTATAGCTCTGTCTTGCGCTGAACTTTATCACTATTCCCTCATTCACCTTCGGACTCTGCACCGGATCATACTTATCTGTATGCGCCGGATGAAGTGCATGGGCATTGTCTGCCGATATCATAAAGCTGTTCGCATATGCGGTATAGTACTGTTCTCTGCTTCTTCCGAGATTATCATTTATCCTGCTGATAAGGTTCTCTAAAAAGTCTGAATCCGCTCCCTGCTTTGTTCTTGAACCGACCTCCTCATTATCAAATATACAAAGCATATTTATATATTCAGATGCAACAGCCCCAGAAACATCAGCCCCGGAAACATCAGCCCCGGATGCAGCCATATCATTTATACTCTTAGAGGTTTTAGTTCTGTCAGAGTTTACCGCATCAACAAATCCATGCAGAGTGCACCATACACATTCCTGATCATCCAGTCTGGATGCACCTACAAATTCATCTCTCACTCCCCAGATACGTCCCTTTTCACGAATATACATAAAAAGGTCATTTCCGATAATACTTTCCGGCTCTACGCCTGCCTCATCAGCTACGATGGACATGAGCGACCTGTTTTCTTCTGGTGTGCCTTTATCTAAGTCCTCTTTAGCAGTCCCTTTAAATGTGCTCACTATAGGAAGCATATCCTTCTGAAAGCTGTATGAATAACCACTATTTGCCTCTTTATTCATATGGATAGCAAGTGACGGTATCACAGCCACATCCTTATCTACGTTCACAAGAACAGACCTTATTCCGGTATCTGACGAGTCATCTCTTACGATTACTCTTCCTGCCACAGAAAGAGGACGGTCAAACCACGGAGCCAGAAGCATTCCGCCGTATTTTTCCACGTCAAGACGGACATAACTATTGCTATGCAATTCGAGATCTTCCTTAAGCTTTGGACAAGGTGAATCCGAATGACTGGCAATAATCCTGAATCCCTTATAGTCTTTCTCAGGAATGGTAAATGCTATAAGTGACGAATCATTCCTTGTCACATAATATCTACCTCCGGCTTTCAGCTTCCATATTTCATTTTCCCTAAGTCCCTCAAATCCATTTTGGTCAAGAATGAACTTTGCATTTTCTATCACATGAAATGCAGTTGGTGACTTGTCAATTAGACCTAATACTTCTTTTACATATTCTTTATTCATTCTCCGCTCAAGCCTCATTCATTCTAACTTTTTCATCTATTGCTCTGGCAAACTGATCTGCGCAGGACGTATTCCTGAAGCCGCAGGTATTGCCCCGAAGGATGTCTGCTATTTCACCGGCATCTCTTCCTTCCACCAGTCTTCCTATTGCCTTCAGATTACCATTGCAGCCGCCTGTAAATTGAACATTATGCAGTCTGCTTTCTTCATCAATATCAAAATCCAGCTTTACAGAACACACACCCTTCGGTGCAAATGTAACATGTTTCATATAAGTCTACTCCTTTATTAAATATTTAAGGTGCCAAAAGAATCTTTTGACACCCTACAATTCAGAAATTATCCCATTCTTTACGAAGCTTTCACACTCCGGTCACCCGCATCCCCATAAAGATTCTTTTAAAAGAATATATCTTTATAACAGCTTCTTTATTCTTAATATATTACAGCCATCCTTGTATTCATATTGCATATCATCCATGCTCTTCTTTACCATAAATATACCAAGCCCGCCTATCTGTCTTTCCTCGGCAGAAAGCGTCACATCCGGATCCTCCTTTTCCAGAGGATTGTATGGAACACCACTGTCGGTAAAGCATATACTAACGCTGTTATCCTCTTCAGAATAATCAACACCTATCCTGCAATCTCCTGTTTCCGGAGCATAGGCATAATGCGCTACATTTACAAATATTTCTTCAACAGCTATATCAATCTGCATCTGAGTCTTCATGGAACAGTTATATTCTTCGAGAATAACATCTATGAAACTCAGTACAGCATCCAGCTCTTCCACCTTTGCCTCAACAGTAATCTCTTTCACTACTCTCCCCCGTTCCCTCTGTATTCCAGACCTAACATAGTAACATCATCAAACTGATCCGCAGTACCAACAAATGCCCATATGTCCTGTCTTACATACCTGAGAAGATCTTCCTCTGAACAATCCTTATTTGCATTCATAACCCCAAGCATCCGGTCTGTTCCATATTCTTCTTCTTTTTCATTTATCGCTTCAGGAACACCATCTGTATAAACAAACAGGCAGTCTCCCGGATACAGATCCAGCTCATATTCCCTGAAAGGCATGTCCTCCATAGTTGCAAGAGCTACGCTGTGCTTCTGCTTATACAGCTCATATTCTCCATTTTTTCTCTTTATAGCCGGATACTCATGTCCGGCATTGGCGCAGACCATATGACCCGTATCAAGATCAAGCATTCCCATCCATACGGTAACGAACATCTCTGCTTCGTTGCCTTCGCACAGGCTGTTGTTGGCCTTGGAGAATATCTCCCCCGGACTGATTCCCGAATCCGCAAAACTTCTTAAAGCGGTCTTACTTCTCATCATAAAGAGCGATGCAGGAATCCCCTTTCCTGAAACATCTGCTATTACCATACAAAGCTTATTCTGATCCACAAAGAAGAAGTCATAAAAATCTCCTCCTACCTCCTTTGCCGGATCCATATAGGCATATATCCTGAAATCATCTCTCGGAAAATCAAAATTATGTGGCAGCGCTGACTCCTGAATCATTCTTGCAAATTCCAGTTCCTGCTCTATCCTTTTCTCCGCAGCCTCTATGTAACTCTTCAGTACAGTTACTGTATGGTTGATATCCTCCGAAAGTGATGCAAATTCTGAAGATGTATATACTGAAACCTCTTCATCCAGATTACCATTTGTGATCTTATTAAGGGATTCATTTACAAGCTCCAGATTGCTGACAACTATCTTCTGTACCAGCATGGATATCAGCACATATACAACTGTAAACAGAAGTATATCCGCCATAACGGTTTCATAGGTTTTATGATCCCTGTCAGCATATACCTCTTCCTGCGGAATCCATACCATCAGATTATTTCCGTCCGACAGAGGTCTGTCCATGACCATAACCTTTGTTCCAAAGAGCTCACATTCAAAGCCATTTTCATCTTTGGCCGAAGCCGCCTGACTGCATATGTTCTCAGGGATAACACTACCCGGATGATTACCTTCAAGTACGGTTCCATCATCCCCATATACTTCAAAGCCTCCGCCATCTCCCACTTTAAAGGACAGCCCTTCTATCTCTGCCCCTGAGTTCCTGACACTTTCATAATTGTCTGAAAGATTATCAAGATAAAGTGATAAAGTATCTCTGGCACTCTGTATCGCAGACTGTGTCTGAATCAGGTATCCAAACAGAAGATTAAACCCCAGAATTATAGTAGTTACTACAAAGAGCCAGAACTGGAACCTCTGTGACACCCGTACTTCTTCCTGACTTATCCTGTGTCTGTGTATATGTTCCTGACGTTCTCCTGCCATTATCCTTATAACTATCGATATAAGAGCAAGGCCTATTCCGGTAAATATGATCATAGGTGCAGAGCATACCTTCACAACATAATATGCCATATCCATATCATCTCTATGCGTGATAAATACAACATACATATGAAATACTTCCATCGAAGAGCCTATAAAGTATGCATATACTGCAGATGGTTTCTTCTTCTTAAATATGAAAAAATGCATCAGTGCTGAAAGTATTCCTGCCAGACAAGTCGATACGGAACACGCAATTCTGGTATATGAACCTACTCCAAAATAGGTACCTGCGATATACCTCTCTATTCCTCCTAAGAATCCGGCAATCAAACCGGATAATGGGTCAAAGAAAAGTCCGGCTGCAAGAGGTGACAGATCACGTACATTCAGCATCATATGATGATAATTCACTCCATAATGTGTTGAAATTATAGCGCAGCCACCATATATGACACCCAGAAGTATTCGGATGCCCATATTCATTTTTTTATTTTTTAATAATCTCCACAGAACATACGTCAGAAGCACATTGAACGCAGTTGCTGCAGACATCTTAAGTATCATTCCAAGCATCTGAATAACTCCTGTCTGGTACTATTATATTATTCAATATTAAGAATATCTGAGAAGCCTGTCACTTCAAATATCTCATTGATAGCATCAGAGGTATTCTTCACTACCATACCGCCCTTCCTGCTCATAGCCTTATGACAGGAAAGCAGAACCCTAAGTCCGGCACTGGAGATGTACTCAACCTTTGAGAAGTCCATTTCCAGTTCATTAACATTATCAATCTCACTCTTAGCCTCAGACTCAAGCTGCGGAGCCGTAAGAGTATCTATCCGACCTTCAAGAGATAATATAAGCTTTCCATCTTCTACTTTTTTGTTAACATTAAGCATTGTTGAATCCTCCGTTTATTGTATATTTTGTAACTATCCTGTGGCTTTCTATTGAAACCTGCTACCAGTTAAGAATACTCAATAAAAAACTATCCATATTTTAGCACTAAAACATGGATAGTTCTATCATAATTATTCTACTTGGTTACCAAAACTAAGCGTTAAGAAGTACAGAACCAAATATGCATATAGAAAACAAAATACTAAATCACTTACCTTGAAACAATTATATAAATTATAAATATTTATTTGGTAACAAATAAACTCGTTATCCAACATATTTAGAATTGATCATATCATTAATTTCCGCCACTAAAACTATATATTTCAGCACATAATCATCCAATTTACTCATTACATCATTAGTAATACCTATTCCATTAGCAATTTTGCCTATCAAATTTTTCTCTGACTCATCATATACACCATCTGCATAAGCCAAACCAATAGCTTCAAATATAATGATTTTTTTATTTTCGATAGTTGAACCATTGAATATATCAATTAACTCTTCAACAGAATATTTTTCTTCTCTTTCACCAAAAAGATTCATTTCATGATAATACCCCTTTATCATGATTTCCTCATCCTCAGAAACATTTCTATCAGCACTTTGAACTAATCTTGCAAAAGCCATAAATGCTATCTTCTCTTTATCATTTAATTTATTCAGATACATAATAAATACTCCTTTCTTTATGCGATGCTTTTTAATACTTCACGTGAATTATCAATAGAATCATGTATTTCTTTTTGATTAATGGAATTCAATCCATCTCCATCAGAATCCTTATTAACAATTTTGGTTTTACACATTTTATATAACAATCCCACCATAAGAACGCAGTTTTCTGTATTTTTCTTTTCTTGATCAGAAAAATCATACCAATTCGTCTTCCCGGCAAAGTTTACACAATAGTCCAACCCTCGATAGAGTTCTTCATATTTTTTTTCAACCTTTTCTAATGACTCTTTAAAGCGTCTGGCTTCTTCTGTAAGAGTGAACAAATAATTATATATCTTATCAACCTCCCTTTCTGTTCGTTCCGCCTGTTTTAAAGCTTCATCAGCTTTATCGGAAAGCTTATTTCCAGTTACATTAAAAATGATTCCTCCAACCAACAAACCAACTCCCAATGTAGCTCCACCCAGGACAGCCGTACCCACAGCCATTCCTCCTCCTCCAGCAGCTAAAGAACCACCACCTAAAGCAGCTAAAGTTGCATTAGTTAGTGCCACTCCACTTAAGGAGGATATTGCAGTACCAGTAGAAGCAGTTCCCAAGGCCATTACTGCAGATGTTGTAGCACCTGCTGCTGCAAAGCCCCCCGCTGTACCAGCGGCAGCACCGCCAATTCCACCTAATAATACCCCCGCACCGGTAGATACCTTTTTTAATTCTTCAGGCTCATATTCAGGAATTTTCGTTCCTTCAACATTTATATTTTTAAAATCTGGTCTATTTTGAATCTTTTCAATTGTATCTGAAAACTTTTCAAAACCTGATAAAATCTCTAATTCTAAAGTACCTAGAGAATCCATCATCTCAGTTGTACTTTTGTTTTTAGTTTCAAATCGTCTTACTGCTTCTTTTTGTATTTCCTGCGCTTTCTTCATAGTATCATTAGCTTCTTTCATTTTTACTCCACCATGAATACCCGTTCCAACACCTGTAACGCCTGCAGCAACAGCAAGTCCCCCAATAATAAATGGTAATGGCATTATTAATTCCTCCTTTTTTCTTTTAGTTTTTTACACACCTCATAGTTCATTTTATAATACTCATCTAAAGATATTTTATCCCTAAATATGTAATTATAGCTTTCATCAATTCGACATAATAAGGGTCTGTCTTCGTAAATAGTACATAGATTTCCGTCTAAATATATACACACACCATCCCCTCGATTTAAATCCTTATAAATATCTGATTTGTCCAGATTTCTGCAACACTCTCCACAAATACTACATTCAAACATTATTCAAATACCAGCCTATTATTTTTGTTCCCCATAAACGAATCAAAATCACCTTCCCATGGTATTTTTATATCAAACTCTTTATAAGCAGCTAATAATACGCCATTTAATTCATTATCATCTTTTGATTTAATTATTGAATCTGTAAACTTCTGATATTCGGATGCTTCTCTTTTAAACTTTTCATAATCTATGTTCGCCAAATTAGCAGCAAGCTTTTCCATCTGATCAGCTATTTCTTTATAATTATTTACTTCTGTAGGTATTTTATTCATTGCATCTATAACATCATTCATAAACTTACTTTTATCCAAAAAAACTAATAGTGTACATGATGTCAAGCCACTAACAAGCGATGCTGCAAAAGAACAAACAATTGCACCTACTACAGGTATTTTCCCAACCGGTGTCTGATTAATAGTTTCCGATACAAGTGTGCCCAATAATACACTAGCACCTGTTGCCATTATTACAGATGCGGTTTTTATTCGGTCTCCAAACAATAAATTATTAGGATTAAACAACAAAACATTTCCCGCTTGAACAATTGATGCATATAGATTTCTTATTACTTTTCCAAGATTCTTGGCAGTAGTAAAAAATATATTACATAAGGTTGTTGTCAAACTAGATAATACTCCGGCAGTAGCTCCTTCTTCTACCTTTTGAATAAGCTCCTTATACTTTAATCTCGCATTTTTAAATCCTTTTCTTATTCCTTCACCTACAGCATTAAACATATCACCCATACTCTTGTCATTTGGAAGTGCCTGTAACTCCTCCTTGCAAGTGAACCATATTTCCATAAACACAAAACCTAATGCTTGTCTAACACCCATTTGAGCACTTTTTTTTGCAGCAGCAACACCAGCGTCTTTTATAAACTTCTTACTTGTATAATATGCACGATTTATCTTTTCATCATTTTTCTTCTTCGCCTCATTATATTCTTTAATAAGTTGCTCTTTAACCTCATCCGGAAGTGGCTCACCTTCTTTCCCTCCCCATTTAACTTGATCAGGATTTTTTTCACACCACTCAATATATTCATCGATTGATTTTTCTTTCATATTGTTATTTAACGCTGCATTTGTGAATCTCAAATTATCTGGATTATTGGCCAATTCTTTTCCATCAATACCTGCTAGTATTCTTCCAGGATCATTATGTATCTCTTCTGCAGATTGTACGTGATCCAGCTGAGCCTGTTGACCTAAAGGAATATTTTTATTTCTATAAGGAACAATCTTATTCCCCGGAACATATGCATCATCCATCTTTTTTCCAGATTCAACAAATTCTTTTTTTGCTTTTCTAACAATAGAACTATACCTACTGTCCTTATGATATGCATTAGTATCGTATTTTTCTCTGTTTTTATAATCTAATTCATTATTTTTATTCTTGTAGATAATATTTCCGTCACTATCTTTTAAATTTCTCACATTGTGAACCGTATCAACATCTCCTCCAACTTGATCTTTAATAAAATCAAGACCAAAGGAGACAACTAAACTTTCAATGATAACCCTTTCATACTGTTTCCAAACTGAAGCAAAAATATTTTCCTCAGGATCAGGCTCGAATCCATTTTTTACTCCTGCAATAAAAGCATCCATAGTATATCACCCCATTTCCCAGTTTCCCTTTATCCATCAAAAACTAATAACATCGTATAATCTCATCTCTATACCACATTCCTTCATTTTCTATTTTCCTTAGCCACCAGATTTCTCCCTTGATTCGACAAAATAAACAAATAATTTCAAAATATTACCGTCTATATAGTAACTCTTCACAAGGGTATTCGTCAACTGATTACTTTAGAGATAGTATATTCCCAGATAGTGAATATCAAATTCAAAAAGTTATATGGGGAATATTAAATGAAGAAGATTATTACTATAAATGATTATGGAAAAGTAAATATTACTCTTAAAAAGATAATGGATGAGCAGGGCATTACGCGTAATGCTCTAGCAAGATCAATAAATGCCAGATTTGAAGTAGTTGATAAATGGTATAATGGATATATAGAAAAAATCGATACTGATGTGCTTGCAAGAATATGCTGTGTACTGAGTTGTAAACCTGGCGACCTAATTCAATACAATGCGGTTGAAGATATTTCCACAAACAACAATTCATAAGACAGGTAAAATCTTTTTATGATACGCTACTTAATACTGTTTCGTTGCATATTAAAAGCCGGATATGGACTAATTCCACATCCGGCTTTATCTAATCTCTGTTAATTATACTAGTACACAGATTTCTGATTGACCGCACATTATTGCCTGCCTGTTCTCATTATCTCATCAGCTAAAAAGCCTCGACACAGCCTGCTACGCCTGCGTTTTTAGCTGATATTCCAAGAAAAACCTTCTACGCAAAATATACAACCAACCGCGAAACATTGTACTAGTTCTGTCCGTAGTAAGCATTTGCCCCATGCTTTCTGAAGAAATGCTTATCTATAATACAGTTCGGTGCTACTGTTACCTTAGGGTTAATAAGTTCGGTCTTAAATGCCATCTTGGCAACCTCTTCAAGTACAACCGCACTTTCAACCGCCTTCATAGCATTCTTGCCCCAGGTAAATGGTCCATGATTCACACACAGAACTCCAGGTGTGTACATAGGATTAAGCCCACGCTCCTCAAAGGTCTCTATAATAACAAGACCTGTATTCTTCTCATAGGCTTCTTCTATTTCTTCGGGTGTGAGGCTTCTGGCACATGGAATCTCACCGTAGAAATAGTCTGCATGTGTGGTTCCATATACAGGAATGCTTCTTCCTGCCTGCGCCCACGATGTAGCTTCAGGTGAATGAGTATGAACTATTCCACCTATCTCCTCATATTTCTTGTAGAGCTCCAGGTGAGTAGGAGTATCAGATGAAGGTCTGTACTTTCCCTCAACTACATTTCCCTCCAGATCAACAACAACCATATCATCTGCTGTCATGGTCTCATAATCCACTCCACTTGGCTTTATAACAAAGAGTCCGGACTCTCTGTCGATAGCGCTTACATTTCCCCAGGTAAATGTAACAAGATTCCTCTTTGGAAGCTCAAGGTTTGCCATTAAAACTTCCTCTTTTAGTTGTTCTAACATTTCTATCTCCAATCTTTTAGTATGATATAACGATCAAACTCCTCTGGACACGGCTTCAAAGTGTATATCGAAGTATCACCCGGACATGGCTTCAAGGTGCATATTGAAGTATCCGCTCAGACATAGTATCAATCTATATCTCATCTACAGACTATCAACCGCAGCCTTTTCAACAGGCATAGCCTTTACAAACTTTTTCATGAAGCTATCGAAACCTGCTATCTCCTCCTCTGAAGCCATAACAGTTTCTCCCTCTTCACCAGCAAAGATTATATCATTCAGATAATCTGAAAGTCCATTCTTATTTTCTTCCGCCATATACATAGCCAGTATTGCTATTCCCCAGGCGCCGCCCTCTCCGGCAGTATTCATTACCGTTACAGGACCACCTGTAGCTGCCGACATGATTCTCTGTCCGACTTCCTTAGTCTTGAAGAAACCGCCATGACCATAGAGTTTATCCACCTTGACCTCTTCTTCCTTAAAGAGTATATCAAGTCCATATTTGAGTGTGCTGACAGCCGAGTACAGATGCAGTCTCATAAAGTTTGCAAATGAAAAATCAGCATTTACCTCTCTCATAAAAACAGGCCGTCCCTGATCAAAGCCCGTTACCGGTTCACCGGAGAAATAGTTGAAGCCCATAAGCCCACCACAGTCATAAGCACCACTTTGTGCTGCACTGAACATGGTCTCATAGAGCTTGTTTGTATCAACCTCTATGCCCATTGCTTCTGAGTAGCCTTTAAATATACCGGCCCACGCATTTATATCAGAGGTACAGTTGTTGCAGTGAACCATAGCTACATTATCGCCTTCAGGTGTAGTAACAACATCTATTTCTTCGTGCACATCTTTAAGGTCATTTTCCATAACAACCATTGCGAAGATGGAGGTACCGGCTGAAACATTTCCGGTTCTGACAGCCACACTATTAGTTGCTGTCATACCAGTACCTGCATCTCCCTCAGGAGGACAAAGTCTGATACCAGCCTTAAGTGTACCGCTCTTATCCAGCAACGCTGCACCCTCTTCAGTAAGAGCACCAGCCTCATCACCGGCAACCAGAACCTTAGGAAGAATATCCTCCAGCTTCCAGCTATAGCCACATGGCTCAACCAGCTTACCGAATTTTTCCAGATAGTCCTTATTATAATCCTTTATCTCATGGTCTATAGGGAACATACCGGAGGCATCGCCTATACCCAGCACCTTCTCACCGGTAAGCTTCCAGTGAACATAGCCAGCAAGAGTTGTAAGAAATGTTATATCTCCCACATGCTCTTCCTTATTCAGTATAGCCTGATACAGATGAGCTATGCTCCATCGCTGAGGAATATTGAACTTGAATTCCTTAGTAAGCTGGGCAGCAGCCTGCTCAGTGATAGTATTTCTCCACGTTCTAAATGGAACCAGAAGCTCGTTATCCTTGTCAAATGCCATGTAACCATGCATCATTGCCGAAAGACCTATAGCCTTAAGTGTTGTTATCCTTGCACCATACTGTTCTAAAACATCCCTCGCAAGATCAGCATATGCATCCTGTAAACCGTCCCATACCATATCTAGACTGTAAGTCCATATTCCATTTTCGAATCTGTTTTCCCAGCTATGACTTCCTGATGCAATCGGCTTTCCTGCATTATCTACAAGAACAGCCTTGATTCTTGTAGAACCAAACTCAATACCTAATGTACATTCTCCTGCTTCAATTATACCTTTCATAGTTTTCACCCCGTGTTTTCTACTGATTACATTATGAGAAGCTGGCGCTTCTCATAAACTGATGAACCTGACGGTTCATCAGTAACTTATCGGGTGAAAACAAGGTCTTCGCTTCGCTCGACTTTGTTTTCCTTCCGATAAGTTATATTATAAGTGGTTATTCCGGAAATACAGCAAGATAATCCTTCTGGAACTTTGCTATTCCCTGATCTGTAAGTGGATGCTTAGTCATCTGCTCTATAACAGCATATGGAATAGTAGCAATATCTGCTCCTGCAAGAGCACACTGTGTTACATGAACAGTATTTCTGACGCTGGCAGCGATTATCTCTGTCTCTATTCCATAGTTATTGAATATCGTAACGATATCCTCTATGAGATCTATTCCCGGCATACTTATATCATCAAGTCTTCCAAGGAATGGTGATACATAGGTTGCTCCTGCTCTTGCAGCGAGTAATGCCTGATTCGCAGAAAAGATAAGTGTAACATTTGTCTTTATTCCTTCAGAAGCAAGCACCTTTACTGCCTTGAGACCTTCTACTGTCATAGGAATCTTGACTATCATGTTAGGGTGAATCTTAGCTATCTCTCTGCCTTCAGCTATCATTCCCTCTGCATCAACTGTAGTTGCCTTTACTTCTCCGCTGATTGGTCCATCTACTATAGATGCTATCTCCTTGATGACCTCATTAAAATCTCTGCCTTCCTTTGCGATAAGGGATGGATTTGTAGTAACTCCACAGATAACTCCCATATCATTTGCCTTCTTAATATCTTCTACATTTGCTGTATCTATAAATAACTTCATGATAACATCCTTTCTTTGATTCTACTATAATTTTCTATACATAATTTCACTCTTTGCGGCTAAATATCTCGGTTTTAGAATTATACCCTTTCTAAAGTGGCAGCCTTCTTACCTGTAGAATATCTCTCCCAGCTTCAGATCTCTCTTAAATCCGGGGATAGTCGTATTCTCATCTATTACTACTGCCTCTATTCCCATCATCTCAGCCCAGTCAACCATCTGGTCAGATGTAAGATCGTAGGAAAATGCTGTATGATGAGCTCCACCTGCAAGTATCCATGCTTCAGCTCCTGTATAAAGATCCGGATACGGTGTCCAGTAATTTGTTGCTACCGGAAGAAGCGGCATAGGCTTCTCTGTCTTCTTGCACTCTACATCATTTATTATAAGTCTGAATCTGTTGCCAAGATCAACCAGAGATGCAGCTATACCTCTGCCTTCCTTTGATGTAAATACAAGTCTGGCAGGATCCTCTCTATCTCCCATGGAAAGAGGCTTTACTCTTATGCTGACAGGACCATCTGCGATTGAAGGACAAACCTCCAGCATATGTGCTTCAAGTATTCCCTCTTTGCCGCGAACAAGATTATATGTATAGTCCTCCATCATGGAAGTACCCTTTGCATCCTTCTTGCCTTCAGTCATGATCTTCATAAGGCGAACCATAGCGGCTACCTTCCAGTCACCTTCAGCTCCAAAGCCATAGCCCTTCTCCATAAGTCTCTGGATAGCAAGACCCGGAAGCTGCTGCAATGCACCAAGATCTCCAAAGTGAGTAACGATTGCCTGATAATTCTTCTCCTCCAGATATCTCTCAAAGCCTATCTCTATCTTAGCCTGAACAGCAACATGATTTTCAAATTCCTTAGGATCTCTTCCATCAAGTATTATCTGGTACTTGCTGTAATATTCATCAAGAAGAGCTTTTACTTCTGCTTCTGATACATCATTTACACACTCGATAATACTATTCACCGGATAAGCGTCAACCTCCCAGCCAAACTTGATCTGAGCTTCAACCTTATCACCTTCGGTAACTGCAACATTTCTCATGTTATCTGCTATTCTCATCACTCTGATGTGACTTGACTCGATAACACCAACCGCAGTTCTCATCCAGGATGCTATCTTTTCTCTGACTACAGCATCCTTCCAGTAACCAACAACCACCTTACGCTCTATTCTCATACGGCTTACAATATGACCATACTCTCTGTCACCATGAGCAGCCTGGTTCTCATTCATAAAGTCCATATCTATAGAATCATAAGGGATTTCCTCATTGTACTGTGTGTGAAGATGAAGCAGTGGCTTTCTGAACTCCTGAAGTCCCAGTATCCATGACTTTGCAGGAGAAAATGTATGCATCCACGTAATTACACCGGCACAGCTTTCGTCAAGATTTGCCTCATTGAAGGTCTGTCTTATAAGCTGATTAGTAATCAGTACCGGCTTCCATACTACTTCATAAGGAAGAATTCCGGACTTGTTGAGCTCATCAACTATCTCCCTTGAGTGCAGTGCTACGTGCTCCAGCACCTCATCTCCATACAGATCCTGCGATCCTGTACAGAACCAAAACTTGTACTCTTTTTTCTTAATCATTTTTTGCTTACCTCCATTTCGTTTTTTAAAGATAAAACCTCTTTTGATAAAATGTAACCTTGTCCATCCCAATAGCTTTACAACGATTATTCCTTATGTATCTAACTATCGCAGGTTCCTCTTTTATCCCGATATATTGATTATGAAACTTGTACGTACAACTATGCAAGTTGTTTATTATAAAAATACCCACCAGACTTTTTAGGTCTGATGGGTATCTATTTACAACACTTGATTTCAAGTGACAAGGTGCCTGTCCCCCTGTCACATTTGGTGACAAGGGGACAGGCACCTTGTCACATTCGTTTCTTACAGGAATTTCCAACTATAAGCTCCGGTTCTATGATAACTCTTTTCTGAACCTCTTCGCCTTTTAACATTTTCAGCAAAAGCTCTGCCGCCATCTTCCCCAGCTCCTCCTGAGGATGAACTATCGTAGTCAGCCTCACTCCTGAGCTTGAAGCCATCTGGGAATTATCATAACCTGTTATGGATATATCCTCAGGCACCTTCAGACCTACCTCCTTCAGCGCCTTGATGAGATGCATGGCAAGCTGATCATTGTAGGCAACTATCGCATCTATCTTCCTTCCGCTTTTAATGATACTCTGCACACTCTCATAAGGATGTATAGCTCTGTCCTCAGTATAGAACCAGATAACATTTTCCGGATCATACGGGATGCCAGCCTCCCGAAGCGCCTTCACATAACCCTTATGGCGGTTCTGTCCCTGACTATCATCACTCTTAAATACCCCCAGTATTTCTCTATGTCCCAGCTCTACCAGATACTTCGTTAAGAGGTATTCCCCCTGCTCGTCATCCAGCAGAACATGAACCTTGTCATCCATAACAGAGTAAGACCCCTGTATGAAAATGTATGGTATGCCATACTTATCCAGCTTATCATACAGTTCCTTATGACGGCAGAACATATTGCTCTTACTGGGCTCTATTATCACTCCATCTACATTTTTCTGAAGGATTTCTTCAAGGCACTGAACCTCACGGGTTCTCGAATTGTTAGTATGCTTTAAGATAATGCTGTATCCATTATCTGAAAGAACGGAATCTATTCCATTTATCACCTTTGGAAAAATGTAATCTGAAAGATAGGTCATAACTACAGCTATATCCCCGGAATCCGACTTCAGCTTTACACCGTCTGAGCAGTACGTTCCGCTCCCATGCACCGCATATACGTAGCCCTCAGCCTCAAGATCATATAGAGCCTTTCTCACAGTCTGACGGCTGACTCCATACATGGACACCAGCTTATTCTCAGAAGGGAGCTTATCTCCCGGACTGATTTCACCCCTGAGTATCATGGCTTTCAGTTCCTGCTCTATCTGATGATATTTACGTACAGTACCTTCCTTTGTTCTCATAACTCCCTCTCTTATAACAATTCTGTCAGCTTTAATATGCAGCCCCTCAAATTGATGTGGGTGTCATAAGCTCAGCATTCTTTTCCTGTAATCAGGAACGCATTTTGACTTTTGACACTTATGTCTCAGATTATAATACAGTCAGCCTGATATTTACAGCTTTGCCGCAAGTCCCCTGGTACACTCGATAAAGTCCTCCTCAGGTTCATCCCCTCTGAACCTTATCCTGTAATATATATCAAATGCTTTTTTCAGCTCTGCTCTCAGTCCGTCATCCTGAATATACTTTAGATAATCATATATAGACAGTGGCTTCATTTCCTTAGGCACTTTCTTCTCCAGCTTCTTAAGCAGTACCTCCATGTTATATATTACCTTATCCCGCGCCTTCATTTTCCTGTAATTTATCCGCTGCCCGATAATAAAGCTAAGGATGGTGACCAGCACGACTCCCAGCAGTACCAGAATATACATGAGAAATCTGAATATCATTTCTCTATCTATGCCTTCCCGCTGCGTTCCATCTTCCCCGGAAGCCTCTTCCTGATTATTCGCATTTTCCACCGCCAGTTCTTCCGAATATGGCGAAGTATAGTCCTCCTCTTCCATATACTCTTCCGGCGGTTTTTCCTTAAGAATCTTATTCCAGCCAAGCGTCTCGGCGGCTTCCTTAGAAACGGTCGGTTCAAATGTAACCCAGCCAAGCCCCTTTATATACGCCTCCGGCCACGCGTGAGCTTCACTGCTCATAACCTTTCCGCTGGCATTTACCGTATGAAGAAATCCGCTTGCATATCGGGATGGCACTCCGGCTATCCTTAGCATTTCCATCATAGCAGAAGCAAAATGCACACAGTAGCCTTTCTGTAAATCAAGGACAAATTCATCTACATAGTTGTCGCTCTTTCTCAAATCAACATCTGTGCTATACATAAACTGCCTCAGATAAGCCTCTATTTTTTTCGCCTTCTCATAGTCACTGTCAGCACCATCAACTATTTTCATGGTAAGTTCCTTAAGCTCATCCGACGCAAAGGACGTATCCAGATATTCCTCCGCCATTCCCTTCTTCAGCTCAGAAACCACTCTGTCATAGTTTTCCTTACTCATCTTATTAGTAAGATCAATATGATAGATATCTCTTGTATATTGGACTATAGTTTCATAGTCCTGATATTCAAACTCACTGTCTTTAAGAGACTGAAGCGCTGAGATGAGATACGGGCTGGCATAGTCAATCTCCATATATTGCAGACTGTAGCTGTAGCCCTTCCCCTTTTTATCCGATAAGTCCTCTGTCTGTTCATCATTTAAAAGCAGGAGATTGCAGGGATGAATCAGATCCTCTGTTCTCATATAGGTATAACTGACGTCCAGCTTCTGAACATGAGAAAAGCATGCCGCCATAGGTCCATCCACCTCAGCCTGATACAGACAGTTGATATAATCTACAAACCAGCCATTATACAACTCATCTATTTCCTTCTTATCCTTAAGCCCGTTCCTGTCGATACCTGTAAATACACTGCCCTCCAGATATATCATGCGTCCCTCAACAAGTCCATTTATCCTCATCTGCTCTGTATCTGAAGAAGTAACAGTTCCCGATAGTTTTCCTGTATTCGTATAACCGGCAAAGCTGCTGCCCTCTCCCACGAATCCATCTACCAGGTAATTCACTTCATTTACCAGAGTTATAACCATGTTCTGAACATAGTTCACTGACTTTTTTACGAAGCTCCAACGGATAGGTTCTTCTCTGGCGGGAAGTATAAACGTAATCACCCCCAAAAGCAGCAGCGTGCCTACATAGTATCTCCCATCCGTACCTGTTAGCTGAATCATTCCATATAGCAGGAGCACCATCAGAAGCACTGTCACGACCTTCGTAATGTCCAGCATCATAAGCCATACGATCAGCATTACCAACGCATATATAAGGAAGCTGTACCTCGATATCTTCTTCCTCTGCATCAGTAAAGAAAGGACAAATGCACCAAATGCCACCAGGATATTCATGGTCAGAACCATATCTCTGAACATCAGAATAAGCACCAGTGTCAGCCCGGAACTAAACCACACAAGACTCTTTCTTTTATCCAGAAGCAGGGTGATAACATATATCATCTGATATACAAAAGTGTAGTTTAGTAGTATATAGATACTAAGCCCGGACATTTTCAGAGCAATTAATAGCATATATAGAGATACGCAAAACGCTAAGCTAATGGGAAGTATCATCAAATATTCAGTTGTCCTTTTCCTTTGTTCAGACATTTTGATATATCCTCACATAGTTTCCAGCTTCATATCTGCTTCACAGAAAATAAGAGTCGTTCCACCGGATATAACACTCTCCATAAGCTCCTTCTCTTCGTCCTCCGCAGGCATAACATTTATCCTTCCAAGCTCTTCCATATAGAATTTCTGAAAGCTGTCCACACCACTTATGATCGCATTTTTCACGCCACCGTTATAGTAGTAGATCAGCAGCGGTTTCTTCTGCTCCGTGAAATACCATACTATGGAAATGACATACTCCAGAAAAAAATCCCTGCTGATAAAATGCTGTCTTCTGTCCTCATCCTCCTTTGGAATAAGAACCAGCCCCGGCATATCTGATTCAGCCCTGTCCGGAAGTCTGACCATCATGCGTCCGCTTCTGGCATAGTTTTTCCAATGCACTCTGTTAAGTGGATCGCCTGCTGCATATTTTCTGAGTTCATTTCCGGGATAGTCCTCATAAGTATCAAGGCTGATCACATTACTGCGGTACAGCCTGTTTTCCAGTACCATATTCACATCCGCTCTTGCGATGTCCGTAACTGACGGAAGTACATTCACCCTGAGAAAACTCTTTATATTGAATCCCAGATGCATTATCCCGAACATATCGCTCATACTCATCCGGAGCACACCAGCCTCGTAGCCTCCTGCATACTTACAGGTAAGCTTAGTATCTATCCTGATCTTTTCTCCGGGAAGAAGCTTCAGTCTTTCCATCGTAAAGTCATCCCTGAAGGAGGTCGCCTCATCATGGTAAAGCCTGATTCCCGAAATCGGTATAAAGCCTATATTTTCAATTACAAACTCGAAGCTGACCTCTCTATTTTTATATAGCAGCCTCCCATCTATATCCTGATAAATCCTTATAGAAAAGAAGCTTGCCAGAATGATAACCAGCGAAACAAAAGGATATAGCAGAACCACATAAAATAAAACATAGGAAAAATTACCGCCACGGAAGCTGACATATATCGTAGCTGCTGTAAGCAGTGCGATATATAGTATAAGCGGCAGACGTTTCCTATGCTTCGCTAAATATCTGACAACCTTAAGGTTGTAAAGCTTTTTATTATTCTTAATGGGTTTACTGCTCATCCCCATTTTTCTCCATTATATAATTTGACCTGACAGTCATTATAATCATATCTACTTTAAGTTGAAAATGTTATGCTTTACTACTGAAGATTCATTTTCCAACCCGGTTTATTTATTTCCGGTTTTTATATAATTCCAGCCTTTATATATTTCTCGTTTTTATACATTTCCGGCTTTTATATATTTCCGGTTTTTAATGTTTACTGTGGTCTCTTCACTCTATCAATAATATCGAGTATCAGTTGATAACCCGTATATCTGTTCATTCTGGACTTTGTTGTCAGTACCAGTCTGTGAGGAAGTGTCAGCTTGGACATATTTATAATATCTTCAGGTATCACATAGTCTCTTTGTCTGATGTACGCCTCAGCCTTGGAAGCCTTCATAAGATCAAGTCCGGCTCTCGGACTTAGCCCATATTCCAGCTCCTCCATATCCCTGCTGCGTCTTATTATACCCAGCGCATATTCTATAAGCTCATCACTCAGAATAACAGCATCTACCTCTTCCTTCATCCTGATAATATCTTCCGATGAAAGAACAGCTTTACTGTCACTGCTAAGCTCATGACTCAGGTATTTCTTAGCTAGAATACTTTCCATCTCTAGTTCAGGATAACCTATTGATATCTTCATCATAAAACGGTCCAGCTCAGCCTCCGGTAGCGGATACGTTCCTAGCTGCTCTACCGGATTCTGTGTGGCAATGACCATGAAAGGATCCGGAAGGACAAATGTATTTCCATCGATAGTAACCTGATGCTCCTCCATAGCTTCAAGAAGCGCAGACTGCGTCTTAGGCGAAGTACGGTTGATCTCATCAGCAAGAAATAACTGACAGAATACCGGTCCCTTTACGACCTCAAAATCAGATGTCTTTGCATTAAAAACAGATGTCCCAACGATATCTGTAGGAAGCGTATCGGGAGTACACTGAAGTCTGGCAAACTTCATATCCACCGATTCAGCCATTCGTTTTGCAAGAGTAGTCTTTCCTACTCCGGGTACGTCCTCAATCAGAATATGACCTCCTGCAAGAAGAACTACCAGAAGCTTTTCTATCGTATCTTCCTTACCCACAAAACCTTCTGAAATACTACCAATAAGTAACTTTATATTATCCTGCAGCATAACAACCTCACTATTCTAACCTGCTTCGCAGCTTTTCAATATTGCACTTATTCCATTATAACAAATATATGGTGCGAGGACAAATGCCAAAAAGCCCCCGCAGGCGCCTTGCAACTTCTTATATCACTTTCCTTCATCCTGTATGGATGCATTTGAAATAATTATCTTTCCATCTACTATATCTATCATTCGCTGCATTTTCCTCAATTTATACAAATGAGGCATATAGTCTGTACCGTTAGTGGAGCCTATCTCCTCCACCTTCTCAGCCCCTCCCGGGAAAAGACTTTTTACCAGCCATTCCTCCCTGGAGTCCTCATTACTCATATATTTAATACTATAAATATTCATTCCGTCTATATCAGGAACCTGATAATGTACATTTGGCGATACATTCTTATTCTGAACCACAAACTTATCAGTCCACTTGACATTGCCCCCCAGCATTTCTTTTACACTCTCAGCAACTCCGGATTCTATATCTGCCTCTGCATCTCCTGAAGAAGCTGCATTCGTCCCGGAAGCCGCCATCTCCGTCTGGGATAAGCCGCCATAATCCTCTACAACTACTTCTTTATTGCCGCAGGAAGTAGCCGACACAAGCAGCGCCCCTGCCATGAGTATAGTGCCAAGCCTTCTGATGACACATTTCCTAACCTTCATCCTCTTAGTCTCCCTTTATAAATACTTATTATACCGATAAGTAATTAACGGTGTACTAGTCAGCCATCCCAAGTGCCTTCTTCGCCAGATAATCCGCCCTTTCATTACCCAGCTCACCGGAATGTCCCTTTACCTTCACAAAGTTAACATCAAGCTTCCTGCTTGCTTCGTCAAAATATTTTTTATAGGCTTTAGTTCCTTCCTTATTGGTCTTCCAGTCCCCCAGAGCCCATTTTTCTATCCCTTCATAGTCATAGTAGATATCAACACTCTCTATCCCTTTATCTATGCAATACTGCATGGCATGCATGGAGCCCTCTATCTCACCTGCTACATTACGCATCTCCGCCATCATCTCATCATCATAGCCTCTGCATTCTTCATACAGAGTACCGTCATGATATATAAGCATTCCATAAGAATATTCTTTGGTAAATACATTGTAGCTTCCATCTACAAATGCAACCGCATCCGAGAGCTGTATATCCTTCATATATCTGATAAGAACTGCCCGGCTCTCTTCATCACTCATTGAAGCAAAATCCATCACCGGTTCCTTAGCCCTGCCGGCAACAGGTGAACCACCCGCTTTCTTAACTCTGCCGACAGCGGACGCACTGCCCGTTTTCTCTGCTCTGCTGGCA
>DGRT01000158.1 GCA_002391105.1 Lachnospiraceae bacterium UBA4381
AGTATAAAGGAATATATGATTCAGCGGCCGCAAGGTGACTCCAAAACTCCGGAATCAGTGGCTCTCATTCTCCGGAATGGTGGTTCTCAAAGTCCGGACAGGTAGCTCTGGGAGGGCCGGAATAATCACTTAGTTTCTCGAAGAATTGGCTGTTCTCATTATCCTCTATCAAACTGTGCGTAAAATTCCGATTTGCTTAATACAAAGATTCTAACCGTTTCAACAATAAAAATAAAGCCCACTGATGTGAGCTTCATTCTTCACTTCCATTTATCTGTGAATAGTAACACAGATATGTCATTCAATCTTCCATCTTCCCTTTATATATTCATTTTACGGTATTATAGTCTGACAACAGAAAATATTGTGAACAAAAAATAATGATGATATAATAGTCCTCGATTGCGAAGCAATCGGGGATCCTGAGCGGAGTCTATGTTTTATAAATAATTCTTTAAAGAGGTACACGTCAATGAGTGAATTATTATCACTGTTTTCCAACGTCACTAATCTGGATTATAAACAGATAATCATGTGGATCATCGGAGCAATCCTCATATATCTTGCTATAAAGAAAAAAATGGAGCCTACGCTCCTTCTTCCAATCGGTTTCGGCACCATACTGGTCAACCTTCCAAAGTCAGGCGCCGTCTCCCAGATGATTGGTGATATATTCCAGGAGGGACCTATCTCGATTCTTTTTGAGAGTGGTATTGCAAATGAACTCTTTCCGCTCCTGCTCTTCGTAGGAATCGGAGCAATGATTGATTTTGGTCCACTGCTTTCCAATCCAAAGCTCATGATATTCGGAGCCGCTGCGCAGTTCGGTATATTCTTCACACTGAGCCTCGCATCACTTTTCGGCTTTGAGCTGAAGGATGCTGCATCCATTGCCATAATCGGTGCTGCCGACGGACCTACCTCCATATTTGTTGCCAACTACTTCGGAACACAGTATCTGGGTGCAATCATTGTAGCAGCTTATTCATATATGGCTCTCGTTCCTATCGTACAGCCACCTATCATAAGGCTTCTTACTACTAAAAAAGAACGAAAGATCCGTATGGACTATACCTCCGGAAATGTATCAAAAACAGCCAGAATCATCTTCCCTGTATTTGTTACCATCCTTACCGGTCTGGTAGCACCGAATGCAGTTGCGCTTATCGGCTTCCTTATGTTTGGTAACCTCATCAGAGAATGTGGTGTACTTGATTCACTTTCCGAAACAGCTCAGCATGATCTTGCAAATCTCGTTACACTTTTCCTTGGAATTACCATCGCTGAGAAGATGCAGGCTGAGGCATTTCTGAACCCAAGAACACTGCTTATACTTATACTTGGACTTGTAGCATTTATTTTTGACACCGCCGGCGGAGTACTTTTTGCCAAGTTTATAAATCTGTTTGCAAAAAAGAAGATCAACCCTATGATCGGTGCCGCAGGAATATCTGCATTCCCTATGTCAGCAAGAGTTGTACATAAGCTCGGTCTTGAAGAGGACAGCTCCAACTTCCTTCTGGCACATACCATCGGAATAAATGTTTCCGGTCAGATAGCCTCTGTTATAGCCGGAGGTCTTATCCTTAACCTGATAGCACGATAGGAGGAAATGAATTATGAGAATAGATATAGATGCATTTATTAAATCTCTTCCGATCATGGGAATCGGTCTGCTGGGAATCTTTATCGTGACCTTAGTTATCATTATTGGTATCTATGTTCTGAGAGCTCTCACTGCCGGAAAGCCTGATACAGAAAATAAAAATGAATCAGCTTCTGATATAAAAGAAAAAGCAGATTCCTCTACAAAGAAAGAATCTGCAATGGATCTCATGGAAGAACGCGAAAAGAAAGACTTTTTGGAGACTGATAAGGACTTTTATATATCAAGTGACCTGTAAACAGCCCGGTTTACTCATCAAAAAGCATTTTTAAAATATCCTTTAATTCTTCATATGTTATCCCGCTCATTTTAGCTTTATCAACCGCTTTTTGCATATTATCTTCGATCTGTCTCAGGTTCTCTTCCCTGAGCAGTTCTTCATTCTGCGCCTTAACAAAGCTTCCCTTACCGGTATAGGTTTCTATAAAGCCATCCCGCTCCAGCTCTTCATAGGCACGTTTGGTTGTAATGAGACTCACTCTCATCTGCATTGCCAGATTACGCATTGAAGGGAGAGCCTCCCCGGGGGAAAGCTCTCCGCTCATTATCAAAGCCTTTATCTGATTAACTATCTGCAGATAGATCGGGTCATTCGAAGAATTTGAAATAATTATATCCATATATTGATTCCTTATATTGCATGGCCTGAATAGTCACACTGTTTTTTTCTACTATATACTTCCATACACTCTTTTGTCTGTATCCCAGCATTAGTGTTCTTATTTCAGGATGCAGTCATCCCGCCTTTAGCATTCTTATCTCAGGATGCAGTCATCCCGCCTTTAGTATTCTTATCTCAGGATGCAGTCATCCCGCCTTTAGTATTCTTATTTCAGGATGCTGTCACCCCGCCTTTTCGACATATATATCCAGCAGGGTAGTCCTACGACTATGGAAGATACGAGCATACAAAGCCCCATCTGAAAATTCTTCCCTTCCACCAGCTCTTCTGAAAGAAACATCACAGCTATCGGATTACATACTGTGTCGATTATGGTATGTGCTATAATCGCCGCTATAACCGAATCCGTCAGCTTGCGGAGCATCTGCAGCATCGCACCTCCGAATATGCAGAATACACACATGAGGATAATATTTGTAACCGGAAATCCCGGAGCACCTTTTCCAAAGTTAAGTCCTATCGTAATAAGAGGTGGTATATGCCAGAGTCCCCAGATAGTGCCTCCGATTATTATGGAACCATGAAGTCCAAAGAGGCGTTCCAGTTTATCATAGAGAAATGCTCTCCATCCCAGCTCTTCGCCTATAAGAATGAAAAATGCCGCGAAAGCATTTAGCGCCTGCACTGAAATAGCTGCCGCAACTTCGAGAGCACCTCCACCGGATTTAATACTAAATCCTGCGCCAAGAACTATAGTTATAAGCACACAGTTTAATATTCCAAATACCAGCGGCAAAAGAAATGATAACAGATATCCTTTAAAATGTCCCTTAAATTTTGGAAAAAGTATATCATCTCTGAAGCCCTCATGGAACAGGTATCTCGTAATAATACAGCCTATGCAGGGACTGAATGCAGAGAGCCTGTAGCATAGATTCTGAAGTCCGGTCATCTCCCCTGTTAGTGATGACTCGGAATAAGCCGTCCATCCGAAAACAAGCATTATACCAAAGGTAATAAGAAGAAATGTGCCAATTTCTATTATTATATCTTTTTTACTGATGTCTTCAGGAGCTTTATACCATTTTTTTCTACTGCGTATCTTATCATACATTGCTCTGATTTCATCATTTCCCTGTGAAAAATCATCTACAGAAGCTTTAGATGTCATCTCTAAGCACCCCCTTCTTAAAGACCTTGCAGGATATGCGGTATGAAATGTAATATCCCAGAACCACAAGGTAGGCGATAACTGCCAAAGCTATATAGTTCAAGTAAGTCATTTTCTCTATAATTTTTTTAACCTCTGCCGGCAAAACTTCTGCGTCTTCTCCCCAGTGTGTTATCACATTTAATATACTCTTAAATACGCCATCCTCTTTCATAAGCCAGTCGATATTTCCGAAAAGCAGGTAGATTGTAATTATCAGTACTATCACTACAGAAATGAGTATCCTTATAGCTGTTGACTTATCCGGTCCGAATCCAAATGCAAGAGGCATTTCGATTGAATTTATAAATATAAATATGAGAATCAGAAAAATCACAAGACCTGAATTATCTACTGCAGTACCTATGACCAGCCCAATGATTAGATCCAGCAACCGGCACAAAACAAATGTAACAAAATATAGAATGAACACCGACATGTATTTAGCTGCCACAACACCGGAAACGCCTCCGGATGCGCAGGCTCCGTACAGCCCCCACTTTCTATTCATATCAGCCTGCATTATGTAGATATAATTAAAACCAATGTATTGTAAGATCATAATATCCATGAATATATTCGCCAAAGCAGCAAATGATGTATTTATTCCGGATGGTCCACTTGAAGCTACGATTATAATAGACATTATTATTATCATTAAAAAAGTCATAATAAAGCCGGCAATCATTTTACCCTTTATCAGATAAAAATCCTTATATATAAGCCCTCTCATATACATTTCCCCTCTCTTTTAACCAGCCTGACAGATACCAGATAGCAGATAAACGATATTATAAAGCCTTCCAGAAGCGGAATCAGATATAAAAGCACCTTATATTGCATAAAACTCTTGGCAATCTCAAAAAGCTTCTCCAGCTTTTCAGTATCAGGCATAACATCGCTCATCAGCACAAGGCCTGTAACCATAAAAATGATAATCGGACAAACCCTGATGAGATCAGCCTTTTTTGAAGCCCTCCCTTTATAGACATATTCCAGAACCGTATAGAAGCTTCCAAGCGAAACAAGAATTATCGTTCCGGCTACAATTACCAGATAGCCAACCGGCATAGACCTTCCTGATATATATTCCATAATGATAAAATTCAGTGTACCTACTACAAAGCTTATAGCAGACAGCACGTATATCAAAATAAACTTCGCGCCAACTATTTTCTCAGCCTTAAAGTGAGTAGCCTTCATATACTGATGCCAGCCTATAGTGTAATCCTTGTGAAGAATCCCAGTAACATGCTCTACTACTGTTCCAAGAATAATAGCACCGAGGATAGTAAAGTATAGAGACGTCTCAATTACGTCACCAGTAAATTCTATGTCTTCTGAATACTTTGCTATATTTCCGTACCTTGCTGACAGAACCGCCAGAAGACCAAACAGGAAAAATGCAAGGAATATGCCAAATGTGATCAGCAGATTTTTTCTGATTAAATATATATCTCTACATAACAGTTGCTTCATAAACCTAATACCTCATTTACTCTGAGCACTTATTTCCACTCGTTCTTCCCCTGATTTACATAGAAAAGCATTATCTCCTCCAGTGTCGTTTTATCTATCACTGCACCGGAGTATTTCTTCGCTATCCGGTCTCTGTCACTGACCATTATCTCTGCGCCGAAGTCACTTATCCTCGCGCTTATATAGTCTTCTCTCTCAAAATCCCTGAAATCCTTCTTGGAACATTTAACGACCGCGTGATTTTCCAGAATCTCATCCTTTATTCCTGTAAGAAGAATCCTGCCCCTGTCAATAAAAGTAACCATATCCGCAATCTTCTCCAGATCGGATGTTATATGCGATGACATCAGGATTGAATTATCCTCGTCCTGCAGATACTCCAGAAATATATCCAGAATCTCATTTCTGACTACCGGATCAAGTCCTGTCGTAGCTTCGTCCATTATCAGAAGCTTTGCATTATGGGAAAGTCCCGCAGCAATCTGAAGCTTCATCTTCATTCCTTTGGAGAACTGTCCAAATTTCTTCTTATATGGAAGTTGAAATCTTTCCATAAAATTCAGAAAACATTCCTCATCCCACTCCTTCCAGATGCCACGCATGATTCGGTTTAGCTGCTTTGCAGAAAGGTCATCATTAAAAGGGAGTACATCGAATACTGCAGATATCTGTTCCTTTACCTCATATTCATATTTCGGCATCTCGCGCCCGAGAAGTCTTATCTCACCACTGTCCCAGTTTATAATATTGAGAAGGGAATTGATTGTCGTAGTCTTACCTGCCCCGTTCTGCCCGATGAATCCCATGATGCTTCCCTTTGGTACATCAAAGCTCACATTATCCAAAGTAAAGCCATCATATCTTTTAGTCAGATTCTTTATCTCTATTGCATTTTCATAATCATTTTTATTATCCATACGAACACCTCAGTTTATATATTGTGTATATCTAATATATACAATATACCATTGTGTATGTCAACACAAAAATCATATAAATATTAACAGGTGATTTTTATGTTACTATTCACATAATAAAAATACCGACCTCCAATCGTTAGATTTTAGGTCTAACTTTTTGGGGTCGGTACAGAATAATCCGCCGGCGGCTGACTTAAATTTTCACTTCTCTATATTACTAAACCTGTTATATAGCAGTCTCATAAGGATCGCAACTATCCAGTTAATAATAACTACCATTGCAAAGATACATATTCCTACAGGGAATCCCCAGTTAAGAAATCCATACCAGTCATTCGTGTCCGGCCATTCACCGACTCCATTTACCAGAATATTTATCAGGTAGCCAAATCCATAAATCAGTGATGGTATCGCCGCTGCAAAAGTATATCTGAAAGGCATTTTAATATCTGCCTCATCAGTTTTAGAATCAAAAAATATAAATCCGATCATCGCAGTAACCGGAACTATCAGGTGGAACCAGAGATTTCCGTTCTGATACATATTCATCTCTTTATACATCGGCTGAAGAAAGAAGGCTATTATAGCAAAGGTCAGTCCTACAGCCGACACCGAAACGAGCCGAAGCAGCAAATTAATATTTTTCCCTAATGCCAGCAGCATTATTATATCTATAAGGGTGATGATCCCACAAAGAATATTCGATAATACCGTAAAATACTTAAGATTATATATACCGCTTGCTGTAAGCCCTGTTTCATCCGCTGTGCCATTAAACATAATGACAGTACCTGTCACCACGAAAATCACTATTACAATTTTTATAAACAAAGTAAGCTTTCTTCTCATATTTTAGTATTCTTCAGACTTCCCTTTTTAATATTATCCTGAATTATCCCATCGGTAATCTCATACAGCTTTTCAGAACCCAGACGGGTTTTACTCTGTCTCCTATAAACCTGATCAGCCGTAACTCCATGCTCTTTCCAATCACCACCGCCATTACTGTTATTCAGAATAAGCGGCTGCAGATTATCCATAGCATGTGCATACTTTGCTTCAGGAGTTTCACATTCTTCAAATTCATCAAATAGCGCCATCAGCTCTTCCTTCTGATCCTCCGGCAGGATTGAGAATATCCGTTGCTTGGCTTCGTTTTCTCTTTGTTTCTGACTCTTTATGGCTTCTTCATCATAGGCATAGGTATCTCCGGCATCTATCTCGACTATATCATGAATAAGACACATAAGCATAACCTTCGAAATATCAACCTTTTCATTTGCATACTCTTTTAACAGGTATGCCATTATCGCCATATGCCATGCGTGCTCTGCATCATTCTCGTTTCTGCCATTATTTGAAAGATGTGTCTGACGAAATATGTTTTTTTCTTTATCTATCTCAAGTGAAAAATCCAACTGTTTTTTAATTCTGTCATCCATTTTATATTTTTCCTTGTTCTTCTAAAATTTAGAGCATGTTATATATCTATCAGACCTGTTCATCAATTACTTCATATACCCAGGGCTTGGCTTTTTTATATCTGATGCGGATGCTTGTATCTATTATCTTTTCCGGCTCAGGATCGGGTAATGGATAAAATACATACCAGCCATATTTTTCACCCCTAACGGTATTATATCGTATCTGATATTCATTATATCCCGCCTGAATATAACGTCCAGGTCTGCCTAGTGCCGCCTTTTCATATTTTCCTGTAAAAATGGCTTCTGTTTCTGTCCATCCATTCTTTTTATTGGGATGAGTTATGTTAAAAAACAATTCAAACAATCCCATATATTCTCCTTTTACATTCAACCATCCTGTATTTTCACTTCATTTACAAGATGCTCCCTGCTGTCAACCTTTGGGTTAATGCTGAAGCGCCAGCTTATCATAATATTTACGTTTATTTGCATACATATCATGATCCGCCCGGATGACAATCTTTTCCACATCAGAGCGTTTATCACCTGCAGCATATCCACATGCAATTGATACTCCATTAACCGGTCCTCTGTTCCATTTTACAGATACTTCTTCCAACTTCTTCAGACAATTCATAGCATTTTCCGGCGTATCATACATTATTATGCAGAATTCATCTCCGCCAACTCTGTAAATTGTTTCAATATTACCGAAGGCATCCCTGAGACATTCTTCTGCCCCGATTATCAGAATATCACCAGCCTTATGACCAAAGGTGTCATTTGTATTCTTCAGACCATTCAGATCAGCCATGATAATAATATATTCATCAGGTCCATTTACCTTGATATTCTCCACTTCTTTTATGTAGGCACGTCGATTCTTTAATCCTGTCAGTTCATCATAATTAGCATGTCTATTCTGTATCTCCGCAAATTCCTTTATAGATTCCGCATATACATAACGCTCAAAACGTGATTTATTAATCACATGACCGATCAGTATTCCTACCGTGGAAAATATGATGATATTTGTCAGCTCCCATGAGAATACATCAGGTTCAACGAACCCTTTTGCGAATAACACATAAGCGATTAATGTAATAATGTCCAGTATTATATCATTCAGGGTTCTGTCAACAGTACAGGTCGGAATAACCACCATAAATGTTATGATGCTGACCGTTCTTACATCCGGCTGACTGATTGCTATTCCTATTCCTGCTGCTAAGATAGATAATTCAAAAAGGTAAATAGTGAATTTTAACATTCCCGGAAAGTATGCTATCATCACCTTCGATAATAACAGTGTTATAACAGCAATTATAAGGGCACCTATATAGACAAATCTGCAGTCAGAATATGCTTCGGACTTTAAAGACATAGCAAGGCTCATAACCCAGAAAAATATCGCACAGATAGACCACACAAATATCGAGCGCTTATTATCCTCATCCACAGGATCCTTTATCTTATGATACTGTTCCTTTTCAAGTCCCATATAAACCAGATCTTTTTTTATCCACTCAAGAATTCTATACATTTATCATCTTTCCTTCCCGGAAATTTCTCATACCCCACTGACCATTATGCATATCAGATAAGAATCGCTGACTATTCATCTATAAACCACATATTACTTCTATCATAATCTTCAGGCAGAGGAATCCATTCCCCTTTTTTATCTTCTATAATCCATCCGCCTTCGCCATATTTCATCCAGCCATTATAGCCATAATCTGAGGATATATTCTTATACCAGTATCTCCATTCTTTTTTATAGGTACTATAATATACATAGCAATTAGCACCATCATCATAATAACAGAAGGTTTCATCATCCCAGCTCAGTCTTTTGTCTGCCGACTCTTCTTCCGAAAGTACTTTATAGGTATTGTCATTTACTTTTTGAAGATACAGATATGAACCATAGGGTTTATCTGCGGAAAAAAAGGCTGTTTCAGGCTTATCCAGTCTTACTGTTTTTTCAGATGCAGTTTCATAAATAGCAACACTGATACATATTATTATGATAATAAAAGGAAAAACCGTTAGCATTAATATGGAAATGATTACGATTATCTTTCGTAGTACCGCAAGAATGCCCTTATCCTCTTCCGGATCATGCTTTGACTTATTATTTCTTTTATTTCCCGCCATATTTTTAGATTAAATCTTTTCCTTCTTTAATTCTTTATTTACGATCAGATTTTACTGAGCATAAACTTCACCTGTTCAAACATCAGATATAACGTTATAAATGTACCATCTGATAAACATTTAATCAATTATAAATATTGCTGGTTTTTAGCCCCTGATAATTATCATTATTCGACACGCAGTCTGTCAACTACACTTCTCTTACTGATTTTCTTATATGCAATCACAGGTATAAATACAATAAGTAATGCCAAAAACGGAAGACATATAAGCTCCGGTACCAGTGTAAAGTTCCAGTCAAACATTGGTACATTATCTGTAAGCGCCCTGATAAGGGTAACACTAAGAACTGATGACGCGGCAAGCGAAAATGCTACTGACCAGATATAATACAGACATCCTTCTTTGATAAGCTTAATACTTTGCTGTTTCCCTGTCATTCCGACAGCTTCAAGCATTGCAAGCTCTCTGCTTCTTACAATTATAGAAGTTATCATAGTATTGGCAAAGTTCATAAGACCGATAAGTCCAAGTATTCCTGCTACTACGATTCCGACTATTTTTATCATACTGCCAAATGATGCATATTCTTCTTCTATACTTTCTTTAGAATCATAATCCATATTTGAATTTACTTCATTTGTATAGTTTTTCAGCCAATCATTTACAGATTCTTCATATGAATCTTCAACATCCATAAGAACTCTCATAGCTCCCCAGTCTGAACCGTTAAGCGATAAGAACTCTTCTTCCGGAAGGATATAGTTACACTCGAAAAGTCCATAAGCTCTAAGCTCCATCGCAATCGGAATCTCCACTATACCATATACTTCATATTCTTTTAGCGGAGACTTTTCATAGCTTACATACTCATACTCTTTTCCATCCTCACCAGTTTCCGTCAAGGTTTCTGCATACTTTGGATCATAGCTTCTTATCTGAATCTTATCTCCCGGCTTAAGGAAATCTTCTTCATCATTATCTGTCATGAATCTTGTCATAAGAACATAATCACCGCTATTAAATGTATCCCAGTCAATACTTTCCTTTCCGTCTATAGTTTCAAGAACCTTAAGCTTCTCAAATGCCAGTTTTCCTAAGCCATAAGTCTTTCCATCTACAAATTTAGACGATTTTAAATACTCTTTTTCATTTTGTATATCTTCCTCTGTATATCCGTAGCTTATATATTTCTCCTTCATCAGATCTGTATTTAGTACATTTTCTTCTATCTTTGCCCAGCTTTCATCACTAAACTCCTGGCCTCGTTCATTTATATAAATCGCTCCTATTTCCTTTACTCCATCGAGATGGGACAGCTTTTCAAGTAATGATGCGTCAATCGCCTCAGTCTCCTTATACGACACTCCCGGATTATCTACACTAACATCCTGTACACTAAAATCCGCTATGATAAGATTCTCTACATAGCCATCCATACTGAAGCCACT
>DGRT01000141.1:0-6859 GCA_002391105.1 Lachnospiraceae bacterium UBA4381
ACAACTGCGGTAATTCCGTGGTTAAAGGAAACATATGGTTATGAGGTTATCTGCTGCTGTATAGACTGTGGTCAGGGCGAAGAGCTTGATGGTCTTGAAGATCGCGCACGTCTCTCAGGAGCTGCTAAGCTTTATATTGAAGATGTCGTTGATGATCTCTGTGAGAATTATATCATGCCTTGCGTTCAGGCAGGTGCTGTATATGAGCATAAGTACCTCATGGGTACTGCTATGGCAAGGCCTGCTATCGCCGCTAAACTAGTTGAGATTGCCCGTAAGGAAAATGCAGTCGCTATATGCCATGGTGCTACCGGTAAGGGAAATGATCAGATAAGATTCGAGCTCGGAATCAAGGCTCTTGCTCCTGATATTAAGGTTATCGCCCCATGGAGAGATGACAGATGGCAGATGGATTCACGTCAGGCTGAGATAGATTATTGTAAGGCTCACGGTATTGATCTTCCATTCGGAACAGATCAGTCCTACAGCCGTGACAGAAATATATGGCATATCAGCCATGAAGGACTTGAACTTGAAGATCCTTCTCAGGCTCCTAATTACGATCATATGCTTGTTCTTGGAGTAACTCCTGAGAAAGCACCTGATGAAGATGTAGAACTTACAATCAGCTTTGAAAAAGGTATGCCAGTATCTCTTAATGGTAAGAAAATGAAGGTTGCTGATATCATCCGCGAGCTTAATATAGTCGGCGGAAAGCATGGTATCGGAATCGTTGATATCGTTGAGAACAGAGTTGTTGGTATGAAGAGCCGTGGAGTATATGAGACTCCGGGTGGAACAATTCTTATGGAAGCTCATCAGCAGCTTGAAGAACTTGTTCTTGACCGTGACACTATCGCTCTTAAGAAAGATCTTGGAAGCAAGCTTGCAAGTATTGTATATGAAGGCAAATGGTTTACTCCTGTTCGTGAGGCTATATCAGCCTTCGTTGATGTAACTCAACAGTATGTAACAGGTGAAGTTAAGCTTCGTCTTTACAAAGGTAATATCATCAAAGCCGGTACAACTTCTCCATATTCACTTTACAACGAATCACTTGCATCATTTACAACAGGTGATATGTATGATCATCATGATGCTGAAGGCTTCATTACACTTTGGGGACTTCCTCTTAAGGTTCGCGCAATGAAGATGAATGAACTTAAGAAAGAAAACAAGAAGTAATTTGTGTTTACTCAGGTCATGCAGATATGACATGAAAAGTTACATAAATAATTACGCCCACCAACTAATATAGCCGGTGGGCGTATTTTTATAATAAATCACGAATCATATCCGCATCATAGGTAATTGAATCCAGTTTCTCAACTTCTATTCTGTATAATGCATTTGCAGCTATATGTTCGGCTGCCTGTTCTAAATCTCTTATACCGGATGTATTTTTAAATATTTCCATTACCTCATCTAAAGCTTCTTCCGTTATCACGATTTCTTCACTGCGAAGTCCGATTCTCTTAAGGACCTTCGGCATGGCAAATCTCGTAAATATCACTCGTTTTTCCTCCGGCGTATAATCCGGAAGCTCTATAACTGCAAATCTCGACATAAGCGGAGCACTTATATCTGCTTTGTTATTTGCTGTTGCTATCGGATAAACACCTGTCGTCGGTATATTACATTCAATGTAGTTGTCTGTAAACCCGAGGTTATCAAGCAGTGTCAGAAGAACATCCGCAGGATTTCCATTTCCTTTACCTGATGCAGCTTTATCCAGCTCATTTATGATAAATACCAGATTCGAGCTTTCTGCATTTGCAAATGCTTCCATGATAAGTCCCGGTTTTGCATTTGCATATATTCGCGAACTACCTGTAAGCTGCTCCGGATCGTTTATAGAGCTCATTTCAAGAGTCGTCCATGACATTTTAAGGATTCTTGCTACTGCATAGGCAATCTGTGACTTACCCGTTCCCGCAGGACCGATCAGGAGTATTCCATATGCCGGCAGTGTATGTGTACGATTTATCTGAATAATAGTTTCGATTATTCGCTGTTTTACAGTTTCCAGCCCATAGAGCTCTTCATCGAGAATCCGTCTTGCCTCGACCGGATCTATAGGTTGAAAATCGGTATTCTTCCACTGAATACTGAGCATGATTGAAAGTGCTCGCTGCGCATGCCGTCTCTCCTCCGGTGTTACTTCCGAAGACTTCGCAATGGCAAGGTTACGCCTTGCCCAGAGTCTTATATTATCCGGAAGCGTACTTCCCGCACACATGAGATAATCCGTTATGCTCTGAATACTTGTAAGCCTCATATCGTCTGCATCATCTATCTCATCCGGATCGACTACTTCTTCAGATGGTGCATCGCTCTGAAGAAGTCTCTCAATCATAAACTGCAAGAATCCATTTTCACCTGATAGCTTTGAACCTCTAACAGCAACTCCGGTCTCAAGGATCTTATATACTGCATAGCCTCTTTCGGTAGTCTGCCCGGAGAGACGTACCATTATGTGATTCTCACCGAGCCACTTTAGAAGATTCTCAAATCTCGCATCGATTTCAAGGATGCTATGCGATGACTTCTCCTCTGTGTCATATATAAAGGACGAGCCCATAGTCAGAGGCTCAAACATACCATTTGAATGATGAACCAGCTTTAACCCGCTATCTTCAAGAATCATTATAGGATGCTCGGTGCTGGTCGTTCTCTCACTTGAATAAACAAGCTTATAGCTTCTCTCTGCCTTTACTGCTTCTTCCTTCTTCTCATTAAAATCAAATACAGGCATGTAATTATTCTCCTCTCATGGCAGTCTGTCTAAACCTTTATATCTGTATTAGTCTAACATACTCTGACATTTTTGTTAATCCAATATAAACCTATCTTTTTTCTATTCATTGTTTTCTCCATTTTTGACTGAACCGCCGTAGTCAGCGAGTTCTTTGACAGAACAATATCGCATTGAAATACTTCAACGGTTCACTCAAGAAGCTCGAGGAAATATCAAAGATTAAAGTCAATCTTAACTATACTATCAGATAACTCATCCTCCTCAAGAAACATTGACATATAAACAGGCATATATATTTTATTACCAACTATCTCCAGATTCTCATTATTGAAAATAATAGCTTCTTTGATATCATACTCATTATTACTTAGTATATTGTTGAGTGCACTATGGACTTTATAGTCCTTACCGGATTTTACTTCTATAGGTAAAACTTCTCCATTTCTTTCTATTAGAAAATCTATTTCACCCTGCTTTTTTCCATTGAAATAGTAAACATCATACCCTTTGGAAACTAATTCTTGTGCTATAGCATTTTCAAATAAAGCCCCATTATTTATGTTTTATCTCTATTAAAAATACTTAGCTTTACACTATTGGGATACATACTCGTAAGTAGCCCTACATCTAGTAAAAATAGTTTAAATAGATTTCTCTTCTCACTTATTTTGAGTGGTGACGTCGGCGAAGTGACATTATATATAGCCAGTGCTACTCCTGCATCCTTCAACCAAATAAAACTATTTTCCATCCTGCTTATACTTGTTCCAGTTCCAAGCTTGTTCAAGAAAAATCTTTTGTTCTGATCATTAAGCTCACCAGGGATGCTATCATAAATATCTTTAAGTTTTAATTTGTTTTCTGCTTCATATTTAGTGAAATCTAGTTTGTACAGTTCACTTATATCATGGTGTATTTCTGAAACTTTTGCCATATCATTTGTTTGCAAATAAGTATCTACGGCTTGAGGCATACCTCCCACCATCAAATACAAATAAAATGCATCCATAAGCTTGGTATGTATGAATGAATCAACCGGAGTTCTTGTTTCAAAGCAGCTTCTGACATTTTCTAACAATTCTTCTGTCATACCAACTGCTCTATAGAATTCCCTGATTCTAAGCGGATACATATAAAGTATCTTCATATATCCTACCGGTGCAGAGCGAAGACTGGAAATTTCAACTCCAAGAAGCGATCCACTGAGCACATATTTGAAAGTACCATCATCTACAAGGAATTTGATTTTAGTAACCATATCCCTATATTCCTGAACCTCATCTATAAATATTATAGTTTCATTTGGAATTAAAACATTGCCAAATACAGCACTCAAACGAAATAGAATATCCTTCACACTTCCATCATTACTAAATATAGAAATATATTCGGGGTTCTCTATAAAATTAATTTCCACAAATGGTCTTCCTGATGCCTTCAAACATTCACGTATTATAACAACACCTTTCAACTTTTCCAACCAATTTCAAGTCGTTTTTGCAACTTTTCCAACCGTTTTTAAGTCATTTTTGCAATTTTTCCAACCATTTAAAAATTTTTCGGCGTTTTGGCAGTGTATTCGAGTTCATCCCCTTATGGGTGCACCCCCTTATAAGGGGTTCACATCATCTGCTTACTGCACGGCGCCACAACCTGTGCAATAAGTTTCAGTATGAGTTACAGCATCGTGATGAACGGTTGTGTACTCTGCATTGTGGTGTACAGTCTGATACTCAGCATCGTGGTGAATCGAGCACGCATTTTTCCCATCCAACAGACACATTATGCTTGTTTAATTAACTTGTTTTAAGCATAAAAAAACAGGATGACCGTAATTTCTTACAATCACCCTGTCTTAGTCAACGAGTTACTTAGTAGCACCGCAAGAGCATTCGTAATGACCTGCTTCGTCGTGATGCTTTGTGCCTGTCTTAACACGCTCAGTTCCTGTCTGAACTTTCTCAGTGCCGACCTGAACTTTCTCGTAGTCGCATTCCCAATAGCATTCATAACCATTCTCGAAATAGCGTGCGGCGGCACCCCAAGCATCTAAGTCGTTAGGGTCTGTTACTGCGTTTGCATAATCTACAGAACTCTTGTAAGATGTAGGTTCGCCGTAAAGAAAACCCTGCCAATGTCCATTGGTTTCTCTCTCTTCATAAACAGGTCTCTCTTCGTAAACAGGCTTATCCTCATAGATGTCTTCGTCATATGCTGCCTTGTCAACAACCCATGTCCAAGAGTGTTCGTGATGAGTCGCCTCGGCAGACCCCTTTACATATGCTCCTGTTGAATCCACGTAACATCCATCTATATATTCATTTTGGGCCATATATCCATCTGCTTTGAAGTAGTAACAGTTTCCGTCTATCCATAGCCATGTATTTACAGGATACCACCCTGATGCATCTGTGTACCACCAGCCTACGCTGTCGCTTGCCCAATGTCCTCCGGAATAAGCTGTATTCCAGGTTCCATCTGAGTTAAGCCAGCATCCATCTCTATACTCTGAATAATCCATGTAGCCAGATTCTGTAAAGAAATACCAGCTTCCGTTTATCTCTGTCCATCCGGTAGCATATCCACCATTCGAGTAACTATACCACCAACCGGAAGAATCTGACCTCCAAGAGCCGCTCGCTGCATTGGAACTGATATCAGGTAAGACTACACAAAGCAATAGACTCATTACCAAGATTGAAAACAAGCCTTTCTTCATAACCATACCTCCCAAATCAATCAATTTGCTTTCAAAAACATATTATATACGCATATTCATCAGAAATCATACTCATATTTATGGTCATATGCAAGTTTTTTTATCTGCTAATACAAGGTACCAAACGCGTTAAACAAAACCTGAACTTTAAAAGTCCGGTTGATTATCGAAACGCCGCTATTTAAAATCGTTTTATTCTGTTCTTGGTGTCATATCCTACATTCTGAATCGGCAGCGTTTAAAGCCGCCGATTTTTTTTATAAAAATTCATTGACGTGAGTCTGATATAATGTATAATTGCTGTTGTATAACAAGAATTATATAACAAATATTTGTAAGGAGAAAAACGATAATGGACAAGAATAATGTGACGAAATTAAATATTAGTGTAGTTGTTTTTTTGATTATAATGAGCATCTTGTCTTCTTCAAATATATTTAAGCTTGAAGTAAAGGGCGAACCTCTTAAATTAGCAGGATTAACAATAATTGTAGGATTAGTTGCATTTTTTGTTACTAAAAAAACAAATGATTCTAAACAGGAAGCGCTTGATATAAAGACATTTTTACCTAAGCTAAAAAGTAAAAAAGTAATAGTGCTTATATTAGTACCTGTTGTTTTGAATATAATATTGGTATTTGTATATAAAGCCTTTATGCCAGAATATTTTGAATTTTTGCAGTCAAGACTCCCCTTTGAATTAGAACCATCGAAATTAACACCAATATTTTTTGAATTAATGGTTATACCCTTAGGTGAAGAAATCGCTATGAGAGCATTCTTTCAGAAACAGACAACAAAGATGTTTGGTTTTATTCCATCACTAATTATGACATCAGTTTTGTTTGCCATTGGTCATTTCTCGTATGGAGCGGCAGCAATTATGATTTTAGATATAGGTGGTATTTTTGTTGATTCGATATTCTATGGTCTTGTATTTAGGGAAACTGATAATGCATGGTGTAGTTGGGTTCCACATTTTTTGGCAGATATAATAGTAATCTTGATGATTGTGGTTTTGGCATTATAGTACCTTTAAATATGGCATGGTATTATCTGATCTACCGATTCTATCGTTGCAAGTCTGTGGGCTATTATGATTACTGTCTTCCCCTTGGAATGCTCCGTTTTGTTCAAATTTATTCTAACCTTCTCTATTTTCAAGCAGATTAGTCATAGAATTAAGACTGATTGCTATAGTTGAACTATTATGAAGCAGTGCAGTCATCGTAGGCTGAAGTATTCCAATAGCGCCAAGCAGTATCAGTCCCGAATTAAATCCAACAATCTTACGGTAATTCCCTTTCATTCTTTTCTGAAGTTCTACTCCGAGTTGCCTTAGTATAACTAAACTACTAAGGTCATCCTCTGATATCATTATA